>JABDMQ010000055.1 GCA_013001365.1 Flavobacteriaceae bacterium | reverse complement strand
TTGGAGAAAAAGAAACTCTGGGTTTCGGGTGCGTCTTGAACATTATCCCACTGACTCCTAATGTTCGTCGTTAAATTAGTGGTGCCATCGGCTCCAGCATAGGCAGGATTGATAACGTTCATTGTATATCTATATAGGGCGTAGTTGGTTTCTTGTTGGGAATACATTGTTCCAGCAAGTAGAAAAACAACTATTTTCAAAGTTTTTATAAAATATCTCATTTTGTGACTTTTTATTTAGTTAAATCTAGATTAGCGGGTTAAATATATCCATCCGTCAATTACCCATGTGCCATCTCCCCTAACGTCTATTTGATAATAATAAGAGCCAGAAGGCAAGGTGCCATCGCTCGCACTGCTTGAGGTACCACCCCAAGAATTATCGTAATCATTAGATTTAAACACTTCGTTACCCCATCGATTATAGACTTTTACAACCGATTCTTTATACGTCTCTATATTCCTGATGATCCAAACATCGTTAATTCCATCTCCATTAGGTGTAAGCACGTCATTGGCAATTGGAATGTCACAGACATCTCCAACACCATTGAAATTGAAATCTTCTTGACCTGGATTAGGAGTAGTTTCACAATTGTCATAGATATTCTCAACTCCATCACCATCAACATCGTCATCACAAATATCTCCAATGCCATCACCATCTAGGTCGGCCTGGTCAGGATTTGGTGTTGCAGGACAATTATCCTCAGCATCCGATAATCCATCACCATCACTATCCTCACAGGCATCTCCAAAGCCATCACCATCTTGATCGGCTTGATCAGGGTTAGCATTCTCCGGACAGTTATCACTTCCATTCGTAATACCATCATTGTCTACATCGCCATTAGGTCCGCATATCTCAATCGAGAAGGCATTTACGGTTCCGTCGTCAAAGGCCGGGAAGGTATCCTCAATTATCAAGGTCCATGTTCCTAAGGAAGACTCACCATTGAAAGCTGAAAGGTCATCTTGAGGTTTAATGGTTCCAGAAATTGCTGGATTCGTTCCACAAACAAGGTCACCACCTTGGTCATCGAAAGTTGCAGCAATATTTTGACCATTGCCACAAGCACCTTGAACAAGGGTTATAAGCGTACCACTCGGACTGATCAATTGAATATTGACATCTGCTGTCCAGGTATGTGTAATATCGACAGTTGCGTTGACATCTTCAACCGATATGTCGTCTGTAACAGTTGTTGAGAAAGTAACCAAACTTGGTGCAGAACCAAAATCTACTGGCGCACTCGTTGAGGCTGTTGTTGAACAACTTGATTGACACAAGTCACCTACGCCATCACCATCAGAATCAAGCTGAACTGGGTTCGCTATGAATTGGCAATTATCAGCCGTATCCAATATTCCATCATTATCATCATCGGTATCACAAACATCACCTTGCCCATCACCATCGTTATCAGCTTGGTCTGCATTCGCAATATCTGGACAGTTGTCCAATATATCGTTTAGGCCATCGCCATCACTATCTGGAGTGATCTCACCAATACCGCATATCTCTAAGGTTACTGCATTAATAAACCCACCATCCAGATTGAATCCATCAGCGACATTTAGAATCCAGGTTCCCATTGCAGATTGTGGTGCAGAACCATCAATGGCACCATTGAAATCTGCCAAAGGACTATCAGGTTGAATAGTTCCGCTTACTGCTGGAGCTACGCCACATGATAGAGGATCACCATCATCATCAAAAATCGCCAGTATATCATCGTCTCCACCACATTCTTGGTCGATCAGCGTTACAACAACGCCAGTTGGACTCTCTAAAGTTATGGTAAGGTCAGATACCCATGTATGAGCAATATCCAAAGTTACATTTACATCTCTTATATCAAGATCATCCGTAACTTCTATTTCAAAAGTGGTTGTAGGAGCACCTGCATCAGGAAGTTCGATCGGCAGTCCTATTCCTGAGAAATTAGCACAACCAACATCACAAACATCACCAATACCATCACCATCTTCATCCGCTTGGTCTGCATTCGGTACTATTGGACAGTTATCATCCACATCAAGGATTGTATCATTGTCATCGTCGTCATCACAGACATCACCTAGACCATCTCCATCAGAATCGGCTTGATCCGCATTTGCGATTGCAGGACAATTATCCAGGGCGTCATCGATGCCATCTCCATCGGAATCTGGAAGAGGCTCTCCACATACTTCCATGCTCCAACTTTCAATATTTCCTGTATCAAATCCTACGCCGTCCCAAACATTAAGGGTCCAATCTCCGCCAGAGACCTCACCAATGAAATCCGCTAGGCTACCTTCTGGCTGGAAGGTGCCAGTAAATGGCGGTGATCCAGAAGTAATTGGGTCTGTTGCATCGTCATCAAAAACTGTATTCGTATAGTTGTCTCCAGACCCTCCATTATTGGAAGATAATTCAACTGTTGTACCAGCTGGACTCGTTAGTGTTATTGTAAGGTCATCATCCCATGTATGGGTAATGTTTACAGTAACATTTACATCTGTTATATTAGCTGGAGCAGCCACATTTATAATTGAATTAACTCCATCATCATCATTGTCCGGAATAGGAAGTGGTGTATCGAGTGAATCAAAAATATTACAAGTTATATTGGCAGTCGTGAAACTAGCAGAAGTGAATGTTCCGCTTCCACAATCATTTATTGCCTGAACCCTCCACCAATATTGTGTATCTGGTAAGAGTGTTGTTTCTGTATATGCGTTTGTTGCGACATTGCTTGATGCCACTATTGCAGTAAAACCTGCATCTGAAGCAATCTCAATATTATAGGAAGCCGCATTAGGTTCAACATCCCATGCGAACATGGCATTATCTCCAGGAACACTAACCGCACCATCTGCTGGGGCCGTAAGTGCAATAGTTCCAAAAGACGCATCGAAGACATTCAATGTGGCATCTGCGGTTTTAACAATAGCTCCTGATGTTCCTGTAATGGTAAAAGGATAACTGCCGATCGCAACACCTCCAGTACCAGAAACCGTTACGGTAACGCTAGTTCCATCTGCTGAAGCAGAGGTAGGACTAATAACCGCAGTAGCACCTGCAGGCAGACCTGAAACCGTGAAATCTGTTGGATCAGTGAATCCTAGGAACGTATTATATGTAAATGTATAGACTGCATCTGCTGGTGAACAAACATCAACTGATGTCTCGTCCAAACTTAAAACGAACTCTGATTCCTGAATCGAGAAATCTGAAGAATTCACTGCAAAGAAAATGTTACCACTTCCTTTTACCATGATTCGTGCTGTTGAGGTATCCCCTCCAGTAATAGGAACTGTAATATCTGCTGTTCCCGAATTAGGGATTCCAGTAGCGACTGTAAAAGGAAATGTTACGCCTCCGTCGGTAGATAGAAAGACATCAACATTGGCAGCTGCAATAGCTCCAACATCGGTTCCAGCAACATCCCAAGTTATTGTTTGCGTTGAGCCAGCATCCCAAGTTACATTGGTTGTTTGCGACGTAACAGCAAATGGACCTGAAGCACCATCAACCGTAACGGTCATGGTATCAAAGCTGCTTTGCGGTGTTTGTCCAACGCCACCAGCTTCAGACCGGTCTCTTACTATTAGTGCAAAATTCAGATCTCTTCCAACGGTCGAGACGGTTTCCCAAGATGTATTGTCTACTGTCTCTACAGGGCTTGATTCTGTTAATTGCCCGGCTATCACTCTTGATAGGATCGGCATATATCTATTTGGCGAATCAGTTGGTGGTCGTGACCTCCATAATGACCCAGTTGTTTTTGTAGGTGCAAAGGTACTGTTGGTCGTAACTCCATCATCTATTTGCTCCCAATTATAGAACAAGGTATCACCGCCATCTGCGTCTGTGGCAGCTCCTTCAAGCACAAATGCTGTTCCTTGAGGAATGACATGGTCCATGCCAGCATCTGCTACAGGAGGATTATTCGTTATTGTGGTAGACGTCCAACAAGTCTGAGAGTCTAGATTATTAAGTATTTGGTCAATACTCGCATAATGAAAATAAGGATCACTATGGTCTTGTACATCGTTACCACCTGTAATACCTGCATAACCCATTATCGTAGTCCCACTTCCAGGCTCGTAATTAACACCTGTACCTTCTGACCCGAAAGACCACGTGTGATTCGCTCCTACTTGGTGACCGATTTCATGAGGGACATAATCGATATCGAAGAAGTCGGACATATATGGTCCGCCATCATTGTCTAAGAAATTATGAGTTGAGAATCCGCTTCCTTTTTGTCCATCTACACAAACACATCCTATACATCCCGCATTACCATTACTCGCGCCGAAATTGAATAGATGGCCAATGTCGTAATTGGCTTCACCAATTTCAGCAGTTAAGGTAGATTGCAATTCGCCATTCAGGTTACCGCCATAAGGATCGGTGGCTGCATCCGTATATATGATCTCTGTTCCTGATACCAATGTAAAAGTAACAGCCATATCGACCTCGAATACCTCGTTTGAACGATTCAATGTAGCCACAACCGCAGCTAAGGCTCCAGCAGCAGTGCCATCTCCTCCAGGAACATTATTGGTGTATTCTCCCGTTGTGGAGATCGCCATCCTGAATGTTCTAAGTATCTGGTCATCCGCATCCCTGAACGTATTGGTCCTATTTGAAGAGACATAAGTATCTTCGGTAGTACATTCAAAAGATTTGGCAGCACCCATATTGGCATTTCTTGTATAGAAAAGGTTCGTCGTTCTGTCTTCTTGAGAAACTGGATTGGAGAAGACCGTATGGCCATCTAAATATGATGCCATGGTCTTTACGCCCATAGGTGTGACACTGAATCTAACCCTAGCCCCTGGAGAATCCACTCCATAGCCTAGATAGGTCTTGATCTCTGGGTGTAATTGTGATAATTCTGCAGAAAGAACAGGAGTTTCTACAACCCTGAATCTTTCAAATTGACCTTTTTCATTTGGGAAGCTAACTATCGTATTGGATCTTCCACTAAAATTACCTCTTAATGGAGCACTTGTTAGCTGTTGCTTGAATTCTTCCGTCTTTAACTGGAACACCTGATAGTTGTTACTATCGAGATTTCTCATTGAAATGCCATGAGTTCCTTCCCTAAAGGTTTCTTGTTTCCAATAACCTTCTTGAGCATATAAAGTGAATGCCATGAAAATTAGGGTCACGGAAAAAACGTAACGTAAGTTTAATTTCATAATGTTTCTATTAAATATGATAAGATTGACTAGTGAGGTTAAAAATAGTTCTTTTTTTTGAAAATCATTAAAATTGAAATGTTTTTAAAATTCTCTATATTAAAACACAACAAAACACGTTGATTGTCAATTAAATAGATGGATTATAAAGTGGATATTTACTTATAAAAGCGCATTTTGAAAATAAAAAAGGGCCTTGCATTGGCCCTTTTTTAAATAGATTTCTTAATTGTTATTCAATAATTATTTTCTTGTTCTGGCTAAGCGCACCATCACTTACATTCAAGATATACATTCCAGATTGCAAGGAATCTAGATTAAGGGTTTTGCTGAAATCAGACGAGCCTTCCACTACTTCTTCGTAGACAATTCGACCTCTCATGTCATATAGGTCCATACTGATTATGTTCCCTGTATTTGAAGATAACTTCACAGTGAATTCACCATTGTTTGGATTAGGGAATACCGAGAACAGGTCGTTAGCATTTAGATCTGTTGTTGATAAAAGTTCCTGCTGTGAACAAATTTCAATGTACCAATCATTGAAAGTGCCTGTATCTCCATTAAAGTAATCAGCCATTATAATTGTCCAATTACCTGCACTAACAAGCCCATTAAAAACATTTAAAGGAGTTGTTGGATCAAATGTACCTGTAGTAGGGGTATTGCAAGCTATCGCGCCTGTACCATCATCAAAAATTACATCAAAATTATCATCTCCAGTGTTACATTCTCTTCCCCAAAGCGTATTAAAGGTCGTCCCGTCAGGATGAATCAATTGTACTACCATATCACCTACCCAAGTATGGGAAACATCAACATTAACATTAACATCACTAATTGTAAATGATGATGGGACATTTATTATGTTTGAAACTGTGGCACCAGGCATGTTGGCACCAACACCATCAGGAATTGCAATACCTAGAGTACCAGAATTATATTGGGTGCAAATGAGTGCTGAATAACCAACAGCAAAATCCGTAGTATTTATGGCAAAGAAAATATTCCCCACAGCTTCGATCATGATGCGACAACTTGGGGCTGCTACGTTAGGTACGGTGATCATTTCACTTCCATCATTGGGAGTATTCATGATCAATGGTGTGGTATAAGTAAGGCCACCATCCGTGGATAGCCAAATATTTACATTCGCTGTGTTCACGCCATTGGCATCAGTTCCTGCCACATCCCACATGATCATTTCAGTTGTATTCTGTCGCCAACTAATCCCATCAGTTGCCTGCGATAAAACCGTAAACGGACCAGCTGCATCTGTGGTTGTTGCTGTCATGATATCCGTTGCTGTTCGTCCACCGTTCGGATCATTATCTCTCACGGTAAGACGAAAATCATGGGACCTGCTAACTGAGGCAAGTCTCTCCCATTCCATAGAACCTCCTGAATTAATTAGGTCAGATAGTTGCGGGATATATCTTGTTGGATTTGTAGTTCCTTTAAAACTCCTGACCATTGGACCTGTTGCTGTTGTTTCCGATGGAACTCCTGCTGGACCTAGATCGTACTGCTCCCAGGTAAATGTGTGTGAAGCTGTTCCGTCGGTATCTGTAGAAGAACCAGTTAATTTGTAAGGTGTAGAAATCGGGATCGTATGGCTTGCACCAGCCTCAGCAGTAGGAGCTGAATTGCCTGTTGGAGTCTGATTAGCACATGTACTGTTGCCAGTTGTAACATTATTCCAAATTTCAAAAAGACTGACCTGATGGAAGTAATCATCACTGCTCAGCTGTACATTTTGTGGTGTACATATCCCAGCATAGGCCATTATTGTCGTGCCACTTCCTGGCTCATAAGCCGTAGATGCATTCCTGTTTCCACCAGAACAACTACCGGTTGATCCATTAAATGGATGATTTGCCCCAAACTGATGGCCCATTTCATGAGAAACATAATCAACGTAAAAAGGATCACCTACAGGACTTCCTAACCCCGTTACACCTCCTGCCTTTATACTTGTACATACAGAACCTAAATAGGCGACACCACCGCCACCAGTGCTAAAGACATGACCAATATCATAATTGGCGGAACCAATAGCGGTATCAATTACACTTTGATTTTCTGAAAGCATAGCACCTCCGCTGCTGTTCGTATATGAATCGGAATCAATAAAAATCAGGTCATCATTATTAGGTATAAGCATCATTGTTATAGATAGTTCTTTTTCATAGATTCCATTGACCCTGGTCATAACAACTGTAATTTCTGCTGAGACAGCAGCTTTCTTGGCAGCTTCCGTAGCACCAGCTGTTAATCCAGCTGCCATCCAATGAAATTCTGAATACTCAATGGTCGTTGCAACAGCCAATCTGAATTCTCTCATTTGGCCATCGTTTGCATTCCTGAAAGCATTTAGACCGGAGTAATCGATTGTTGATTCGATTTCATCAATAACATTACAAATCAAAAGGTCTTCCGAAAGGGGTAGGTTTTCCTTTGAGTAAACTACATAGGCATTGCTTCCATTGTACGGATCGATGTATTGCGTTTTTTCTGTTGCAGAAAGCCGCATTAAGTGAAGTCCTTGTTGCGTGACACTAAATCTGATGCTCGTTCCAGGATTGTCAATACTTGACCCGACATAAGACCTACTATCTGGAAATTTGGCCTGTAGATCAGGATGCATGATAGATGCTTCCTTTACCAAATAGGTCTCAAAAAGTCCGTTTACATTTGGGAAGGCAACGGTTATTCCAGCTGAACCTGGATTATCTCTTCTTTCTGGAGCAGAAACGAGTACTTGTTTTAGTGAGCTGAGGTCAAGATTATAAAAATCAGATTTTACAGGTTCGGATTTTCTAATAACGAGTTCTGATCTGTCGACATTTTGAGCTGAGATTTTCTCCCATAAATTCTTTGTATTTTGAGAGAACAGATTTAAAGGCAAGATTAAAATGAAAGCGACAGAAAACAATAAAATGTGGAATTTTTGTTTCATGACAAGAAATTTATAGTGTGGATTATTAAAAGTACCTTTATACGCGCACAATTACAAATATTTCAATACTTAATTCATATTAGGAACTTATGGTTAAATTACTGATTAGCAACTTATTCTTGATTTTGATTTTGGCGTGTAACGCCAATAAAGAGGCTATGAAAACAAATGTTATATCAGAGGAAGTATCTTCATGCCCCGAAGACGGCAAATGTATTTTTGAAGTATTACCAAATAAATCGATACAAATTACCAAGACCAGTTTAAATGAGATTTACCCTAAATTGATTGATGGAAACAAGGTTGTTTTGAGATTCGATTATAAACGGAATGAAATGCCTGATGTGCAGGATAGCAGTTATAATGAGATAATTTTATTGGAAATAGACCCTAATGCTCCTGAAGTTGAATTGAATGGGAAAAGGATGTCTGAAGCCAAATTGTTCTTCGCTCGATTTTGTTTCTGCCGAGGTCAAACAGGGTATTATGTCATAGATCAAGGAAATCTAAAAATCGAAAAGCTAAACGGTAATCACTACTCCTTTGAGTTGAACTTTAAAACAGATGAAGTGCCCCAGATCATTACTTCTATAGATGAGGAATTTACTTTAGAATAAATAACGCATAAGTGATTTAAACACCTATGCGTTATTGGGCCTAATTAACTATAATTTTCCTGGATCCTTGGCTTACGCCATCACTTAATTTAAGAATATATATACCTGACTCCAAGGAGCTTAAATTCAATTTTTTAATGAAATTAGTAGTTCCTTCGTCAACTTGATTATAAACAATTCTACCTCTAATATCATATAGGGCCATGCTAATCTTGTTGCCTGAATAAGATGATAACTTCACAGTGAATTCACCGTTGTTTGGATTAGGGAAAACAGAGAAATTATCGATTTCTGTAAAACTTTCAGGTGATGATAATGTCAATTCACCACATACCTCCAAACTCCAATCCAATAAAGTGCCTGTATCCTGATTAGCAGAGTCAGATATCATAAGCGTCCAATTTCCAACAGAAGATTCACCATTTAGAGAAGCCAAACTTCCTTCGGGCTGAAATGTTCCTGTAAATGGAGCTGATCCGGATGTAATAGGATTTGTACCAGCATCGTCAAAAGTTGTACCGGTATAGTTATCGTCTTGCCCTCCATTCCCCGAGGATAATTCTACGGAAGTCCCTGTTGGACTAAGCAGGGTCAAGGTTAAATCACCATCCCAAGTATGAGTTATATTGACTGATACATTAACATCGTTAACAGTCACCGAATTGGTTACATTAATAACAGAGCTTACGCCTGCAGGATCATTGTCCGGAATGGCTAAAGGCGTATCGGTCGAATCATAAACGTCGCATACTTCAATTCCGGTTCCAAAACTTGCGTCTTCATAAAGTCCGTCTCCACAATTATTTTTAGCTTTTACGCGCCACCAATATTGAGTGCCAGGCAATAAAGATGTTGTATAGGTATTAGACGAAACATTAGTTGATACAACAATGGTTGCAAATCCAGCATCAGTAGCTATGTCAATATCATAGGAGGTAGCATTGGCATCAGAATCCCAACCGAAAATTATGTCATCAGGCGAAATTCCCGTTGCTCCATCTATTGGAGAGCTTGGATTCAATGATCCAAAATTTGCGTCAAAGACAATTAGAACAGCGCCAGCAGTATGTTCTATTGCGCCAGAAGTGCCTCTAACCGTAAATGGATAATTCCCCGTTGCCACACTCCCTATTCCAGAGACAGTCATTGTTACATTAGTGCCATCTGCTGCGGCAGTAGCAGGACTGAATGAAGCAGAAGCACCTGCAGGAAGCCCTTCTGCGGTAAATGTTGTTGTACCCGAAAATCCGGAGAATGTATTGTATACGAATAAGTAAACGGCATCGCTAGGGCTACATACATCAATGGTATCTTCTGTAAAAGTCATTGAGAATTCAGGTTCTTGAATAGAAAAATCCGTTGAATTCATTGCATAGAAAATATTGTCACTGGCCTCAACAATCACTCTAGCCGTTGACGTATTACCTCCTACATTAGGAACATTTATATTGGTTGTTCCAGAATTTGGGACATCATCAGCTAACAGATATGGAAAGGTCATGCCACCATCTACTGAGAGTAAAACATCAACATTAGAAGTGTTAATTGCACCACTATCGGTCCCTGCAACATTCCAAGTAATGGTCTGAGAAGATCCGTAAAGCCATGTTTCGTTAGTAGATTGAGAGGTAACGATAAATGGTCCTGATGCAGCATCCACGGCGACCGTCATAGTGTCAAAATCGCTTTGAGGGGATTGTCCGACTCCTCCTGTTTCACTGCGGTCGCGAACCGTCAATGCAAAATTCAGGTTTCGACCTACAGTAGAAACCGTTTCCCATGAGGTATTATCCACCGTCTCGACAGGATTAGATTCAGTTAATTGTCCAGCACTGACCCTTGTAAGGTTTGGCATATATCTTATGGGCGATGAACTAGGTGGCCTAGCTCGCCATAAAGCACCTGTAGTTTTAGTAGGGCTAAATGTACCATTTGTAGTCACCCCATCATCAATTTGTTCCCAAGCATATGATAAGACGTCCGAACCATTTGCGTCCGTTGCGCTACCAATAAGTTTGAATGCCGTGCCTTGAGGAATTGAATAATCCGACCCTGCGTTAGCAACAGGTGGGCTATTCGTTATTGCTGTTGTAGTTGCACAATTGTTTGGTGCAGAATTCACATTTGTTAGTATTTGATCTATACTAGCGTAGTGAAAATTGGCATGACTATGGTCTTGCACATCGTCAGCACCTGTTATTCCTGCATAACCCATTATGGTCGTTCCGCTACCTGGTTCGTAATTAACCCCAGTTCCTTCAGAACTAAAAGACCAAGTATGATTGGCACCCATTTGGTGTCCTATTTCATGAGGCACATAATCAATATCGAAAAAATCCGACATATACGGGCCTCCATCATTATCCACGAATGAATGACGTGACCATCCACTCCCTTTGGATCCATCCTCACAAACACAACCAATACAACCTGCGTTCCCATTATTAGCTCCAAAACTGAACAAATGGCCTATATCATAATTGGCCTCGCCTACCTCAGAGGTTAGGGTTGTTTGCAACTGTGAGTTCAATGATGATGTATAGGGGTCCGAATTAGCATTCGTATAGATTATTTCAGTTCCAGTTACTAAACTGAATGTTATTGCCATATCGACTTCGAAGACCTCATTGGTCCTGTTCAAAGTAGCAACCACTTCTGCCAATGCTGTTGCCGCTGTCCCATCATTGCCAGGAACATTATTCGTGTATTCGCCAGTGGCCGAAATAGCCATCCTAAAGGTGCGAAGCAATTGGTCATTGGCATCTCTGGCAACAGTTCTATCAATTGAGATATTCGGAATATTCTCTGTTAAGCAGTCAAAGGACTTTGCCTCATTTTTCGCTTTCCTGTCATATAGTATATAAGTGTCTGTTTGTTCTGGGTCAAGTGGTTGACCCAAAACCATGGTGCGGTCTAAAAAAGTCGTCATGGTCTTTACGCCTTTAGGAGTAACGCTAAAGCGTACTCTTGCTCCGGGATTATCGATTCCGAAGCCCAAATAGGTCTTTATCTCTGGATGACGCATTGAAAGTTCTTCAGAAAGGACAGGAGCTTCAACCACGCGATAGCGTTCCATTTCTCCATTTTGATCAGGGAAACTCACAATCGTATTTGACCTGCCCGAAAATTGACCTCTTAAAGGAGCACTGCCCAATTCTTGCTTGAACATTTCCAAATCCAGATTTAAAATACTGAAATGTCCTTTATTAAGTTTTTCTAAGCTTTCATTCTTACTGGTAATATTGGCTGGAGCCATAGACCAGTAGCTGTTTTGACCTTGTGCAGAAAAGAAGATCAAAAACAAGGTAAATGAGAAAACATAATGTAATTTTGCTTTCATGATATTTGATTTGAGGTTAAATAATAGTCCCAATATAAGGATTTTTTGATTTTAAGGCTAAATGAAGAAAATTCGAAGTGATAGATCTTACAATCTTTCCTCTGGAACAATCGTTACCATAGGAACATTTGATGGGGTACATATTGGTCACAGGAAAATCATAAAAGAGCTTATAAAAAAAGCGAAAGACCATGACCTTGAATCTGTTCTTCTCACGTTCTTTCCGCATCCAAGGATGGTATTGCAGAAAGATGCTGATATCAAGCTTATCAATACACTGGATGAGAAATCACAGATCTTGGAAAACCTAGGGTTGGATTATCTTGTTATTGAAAAATTCACCGAACAGTTTTCACGGATCACAGCGGTTGAATTCGTACGTGATATCTTGGTGAATAAATTGAACGCCAAACAAGTAATTATTGGTTATAATCACAGATTTGGGAGGAACCGAGCAGCCAATATCAATGATCTTACGGAATTTGCCCAAACATTTGACTTCAAAGTACACCAAATACCTGCACAAGACATAGACGAGGTAGCCATTAGTTCTACCAAGATACGGATTGCCTTGAACAAAGGTGATATAGAAAAAGCAAACAGTTATTTAGGCTATGAGTTTATGTTAACTGGAACGATAATCAAAGGAAAAGGGCTTGGTAAAAAAATAGGATTTCCGACAGCAAATCTTCATATAGAGGAGCCATATAAACTCATTCCTAAAAATGGTGTCTATGCCGTTTCATGCATGATCAATGACGAGCGTGTAATTGGGATGATGAATATAGGTGTTAATCCTACAGTTAACGGAGAAGAACTAACAAAAGAAGTTCATCTATTTGATTTTGAGCAGGACCTGTATGGGAGAACAGTTCAAGTCGATATGCATGCACGATTACGAGATGAACAGAAATTCGATTCTATTAACGAATTGAAAGCACAACTGATTAAAGACAAGGAAGCTACTTTGCAAATCTTAAGATTAAATGCCTCTTAGCGAATTACTTTTCAAGAAAATAGATAATAGTGCACTTATAGTTTTTAGGGTCATATTCGGTCTATTGCTGATCCTGGAATCTGTAGGAGCAATCTTAACAGGATGGGTGAAACGAACACTTATCGAACCTGAATTTACATTTTCCTTTATTGGATTTGAATGGCTTCAACCATTACCAGGCAATGGGATGTACTTCTACTATTTGTTGATGGGATTACTTGGCCTAATGGTCATGCTAGGTTATAAATATAGATTTGCGATGATTGCTTTCACAATTCTGTGGGCAGGCAGCTATTTCATGCAAAAGGCCTCGTATAACAATCACTATTATTTATTGATTCTTATTTCAGGTATTATGGCTCTTTTGCCAGCTAACAGCCTGTATTCAATTGACGCGCAAAAGAATCCGAATATTAGGCAAGAATTCATGCCAAGTTGGTGCAAATGGATCATTGTCCTGCAGCTATTCATTGTATATACTTATGCTTCAGTTGCTAAGATGTATCCGGATTGGTTGGACTTAACGGTTGCCAAGAACTTAATGGCCTCCAAAAAAGATTATTTTCTTATTGGAGAATTATTGCAACAGCGATGGCTTCATTATTTGCTTACCTATGCTGGTATTCTATTTGATTTGCTTATTGTCCCTGCTTTATTATGGAAACCAACGAGGAAATGGGCATTTATTGCATCCATATTTTTTCATCTTTTCAATTCTTTTGTATTCCAAATAGGCATTTTCCCTTATTTGTCCCTGGCCTTTACCTTGTTCTTCTTTGAGCCAAAAACAATTCAAAGAATATTCTTGAAGAAAAAGCAATTCTACGATGCTGAAAGTTTATCGTTGCCTAAAAACAGAAAGATTTTTCTTTTAGCAGCATCAGTATATTTTATGATTCAACTAGCACTTCCGATTAGGCATTGGTTCATAAAGGGAGATGTGTTATGGACAGAAGAAGGCCATCGACTGTCTTGGAGGATGATGCTTCGATCAAAACATGGGTTGACGAATTATAGGCTTATCGATAAGCAAACAGGAGAGAAAACCGATGTTAATTTAAATAATTACCTATCTCCCAAACAAAAACGAATTGCCACTACAAAACCCGATGTCATTTGGCAGTTTGCTCAACATTTAAAGAGAGAATATGCCAAGGAAGGTAAGGACATTTCGGTCTTTGTTAGTGGTAACTTGAGCATTAATGGCAAAGAGTACAAACCATTCATCGATTCGGAAGTAGACTTGGCAGCAGTTGAATGGGATGCATTAAGGCATAGCGAATGGATCTTACCTTCAGAATAACTGCAGATTAGTAAGTCTTTATTCAAGATCTTTTATAATTTTGCCTTTCTATATTTCAAAACATGCTACAGGTACCATTTATTAGGGAGAACAAGGAATTGGTCCTTAAAAGATTGCAAAAACGTAATCTTGATGCATCAAAATCCATTGATGATATCATAAATTTGGATGAAGACAGGCGTAAAACGCAAGCCAAGCTTGATACTGTGTTAGCAGAATCCAATAAATTATCCAAGGAGATCGGGATTCTTTTTAAAAATGGCGAAGCTCAGAAGGCCAATTTACTTAAGGACAGAACAAGTCAATTAAAAGAAGAATCGAAGGCACTTAGTGAGATCCTTGGAGACAAGATACAGGCACTTAATGAACTGTTATATACTATTCCTAATATTCCACACGATTCTGTTCCGGAAGGCAATACCGAAGACGATAATGAAGAAGTATTCAGGAAAGGCGATATACCAGAACTAGGCGCTAATGCATTACCGCATTGGGAATTGGCGAAGAAATATGACATTATAGATTTTGAACTGGGCAACAAGATCACCGGAGCAGGATTTCCGGTCTATAAAGGTAAAGGTGCACGATTACAACGTGCCTTGATCACTTATTTCCTAGATAAGAATACGGAAGCAGGATACACGGAATACCAAGTACCTCATTTGGTAAACGAAGAGTCTGGTTTTGGCACTGGACAGTTGCCAGATAAAGAGGGCCAGATGTATCATGTCACGGAGGATAATCTGTATTTAATTCCAACAGCTGAAGTTCCTGCCACCAATATCTTCAGGAACGTTGTGCTTGACGAAAAAGACCTTCCTAAGACCATTACTGGGTATACACCTTGTTTTAGAAGAGAAGCAGGAAGTTATGGTGCCCATGTTCGAGGACTCAACAGATTGCATCAGTTCGATAAGGTAGAGATCATCAGGGTGGAGCATCCTGACAATTCCTATAAAGCCTTGGATAACATGGTCGAGCATGTTAAAGGTATTTTAGATGAATTGAAGTTGCCTTATCGCATTTTGCGCCTTTGTGGTGGCGACCTCGGGTTCACTTCAGCCTTGACCTATGATTTTGAAGTATTCTCAACGGCCCAGGACCGATGGTTGGAAATAAGTTCTGTTTCTAATTTTGAGGCATATCAAGCCAATAGATTGAAATTACGTTTTAAGAACAAGGATGGAAAAAATCTATTAGCCCATACATTGAATGGGAGTTCTTTGGCCCTGCCTAGGGTGCTTGCAGGCATTCTTGAAAATTACCAAACTGAGAAAAATATTGAAGTTCCAGAAGTTTTAGTACCTTACGCAGGTTTCAAAACTATCGAATAATGTTTTTTTTAAGATCGAGGGGCTTAATAATTACGTTTTTTTTAGCCTTATTAATGAGTTGTGGAGGGGCAAAATTACCTACAGTTGAAAATGGTGCCACTTCTAATTTTCCGTCACGTAAAGCATATGTTGTCATACGTTCTGAAGGTGGACCTTCTAATGTCCAAAGGGTAAGAAATATACTTTCAGCCGACTTTCAAGAGAATAATGTCATGACCAATTTCGCCTTATATAGGGCTAAACAGTCATGGAATCAAACAGAGATCTATAATTCTGCTTATGATGGGCAGTATGATTATATTATACTAATAGATCAGATTGCTAAATTCACCATCGACAATCAGACCCAGGTAGGTGGAAAATACCAAATACGATCCTATCATGTAAAATCCCCAAATCCTAATTGGCTGGATTTAGGGCAATCTACCTGTAATCTATCAGTAGAGCCATCGGTACAGAAATTCTCAAGGGAAGTGATACGAAGCATCGTAGGCAACTCTGCCGTTTTCAAGAATCATGATTTTGAGTATGACGAATCACTAGCAGACACAAAGGAATCAGTCCAAGTAAATGATGCCGAGGCTTCCAACGATTTGATAGTGCAAATTGAAATGCTAAGAAAGGAACTTGACGCGGAGAAGAAAAGAACAAAAGTTGCCCAGCAGGAGAGAGATAGATTAGAGAATATGCTCAAGCTAGAAATTGAAGCCCAGAAGGAGAAGACGCGTATAGCTCAAATAGAAGCCGAAGAAGCCACTTTGAGGAAGAAACAACGACAAAGAGAAATTGCAGAGACTTATGCTGCAAAAAAAGCAGAGATCGAACAGCGGGAGGCAATGGAAGCTGAAGAAGCATTGAAAAATCCTCAGCCAGTCGTTGAAGAACCGAAAGAACTGACCAGAGAAGAGCGTTTAAGTATTAGAGAAGAAACCAAGCGTCGACAAGCAGAAGAAAGAGAGGCACAAAGGCTAGCTGCTAAAGAAGCATTGGAGGAAAGAAAGGAAGAAAGAAGAAGGCTTGCAGAATTAAAAAGAACCGAGCAGAAGAGATTAAGGGAGGAATTAGAAGCAGAACGAAAAGAAAAAGAACGTCTAGCGGAAGAAGACCTTCAAAGAATCAAGGATAAAGTGGCTGAGGAGAGACGTCAAGCAGAGGCTTTGGTGCAACAACAAAAAGAGGCCGAAAGATTGGCAGCTGCAAAAATAGAAGAGGAGAGACGTCGCGAAGAAGAGCTACAACAAGAAAAGAAACAACAGGACAAGATCGAGAAAGAACGTGCAGAGGCTCTGGCCAAAGAAGAGCGAAATGCCAAACGGCTAGCACGAGAGCAGGAAACTTTGCGACTTGAAGAGGAGCGCAAAAATAAAATTCAAGAAGAGAAGCGGCAAGCAGAATTACGTTTGGCAGAATTGCAAAGCCAGGAAGAGACCGAAAAGGCTGAAGCAGAGCGCCTAGCTGAACAAAAAAGGATTCAAGAAGCTTTGGATAAGCAACTTGAAGAGAAACGTCTTGAAGAAGAAAGAATAGAAGCATTAAGGCTTGCAGACTTACAAAAGAAGCAAGAGCAGGCTCGATTGGACGAAGAACGCCGTCAAGCAGAATTACTTGCCCAACAAGAGAAAGAAGAATTGCGTAAGGCAGAAGAATTAGAGAAGCAGCGCCTGGAATCATTGCGCTTGGCTGAAGAGAAGAAGAAATCGGATCAATTAAGACTGGAACAGGAGCAGGAAGCGCAAAGAATGGCTGAAGAAAAAGAGCTAGAATCACAACGTAAAGAGGCCCTTAGGATTGTCGAACAAGAGAAGAAGAAGGAGCAGGACCGTCTAGCTGAAGAACGTCGCCAAGCAGAATTATTGGCACAACAAAAAGAGGAAGCTGAGAAATTGGCTGAAAAAAGAAGCAAAAAATCCAAGAAAAAATCCAAGGCACAGGAGAAAAAGCCTCAATCAGCATCTACATCAAAAAAAGTCAATGCCTTCGTGATCATAAGAGGCAAGGAAGAAAACAAGAAACAATTTGAAGACCTTGAAGACCACATCGAATTTGATTTCATGTTTGCCAAGGCAAAGGCAAGCACAGTTATTTTCGAGCCTAGCCGATCCGTTTCTCTTGGAGATGTCCTACCAATTGTTTCTGAAGAGCATAATACGGTAATTCTTATTGATCAAAAGGATTATGTTAGCGAAGGAAAATCAACATATCAAGTCAAGATAATGGATAGTCAATCCAATGAGGATTGGCAAGAGGTTCTTTCTCAAGCATTTGACCTTGGTTCAAAGGCAGATTTGAAACAGTTATCGAAAAAAATAACCGTACATCTTTCAAACTAGGTTTTTGGTGACTTTTTCATACCTTAGTTTCCCTTTTCCCTAATTATGAGGTCACTACTAGTAATCTGTACTTTCATTGCTTCTTCGTTTTTAACATGCAATGCATTCATTATTTCATATGGTGAGTTGATAGTGCCGAATCCCAAGGCCTATATTGTTTTGAGTTTAGAAGGATTCGAAGAGAATATTGCGAATTTAAGATTTGCTCTTGAAGAAGATTTCCGTGAAAACGGAATTGAAACTGATTTTAAGGTATATCGGCCTTACGAAAGATGGCAACCCGAGAATGAATTCGATAAAGCCACAAGCAGTGGTTTTAATTATGTTATCATAATCGATCTTAAAGAGCAATCATTCGGGACTTCCCTCAGCACTTATCAAATACGATCTTACAAAGCGGAGCCCAAGAATTCAAAATTATTAGGTATAACCCAGGAGCGATGTGATATCGAGAGCACTCAATCTGTTTTGGAATTCTCTGAACGTATTGTCAAGAACACATTGGGTCAAGCAGCATTGCTGAGTGACTCTAATAAAGCCATGATCAAATTGGAAGGTGATTCTTCAGTTTCAGAATTGGAAAAGCTAAGCAGGGAAATACGCGAAGCAAAAAGAATGCAGGAGGAAGAAGATACCAGAAGAACCTTGGCCGAGAATAAACTCCGTGTCCAATTACAAGCACAAAAAGAGAAATCAAGAATTGCCGTGCAATCTTCTAGTGTTTTGCTAAAGATAGAAGACAAGGTCATAAAGCGTCAACAAATTGCTGAAACCTATACTGCAAAGATTAACGAGAGAAAAAGAAAAGAGGCCGAACTTCTTGCGCAAAAGGAAGCACGATTTGCTGAAGTAGAAGAAAAAAGAAAAGCAATTAAAAAAGAATCCACTAATGCAATGCGAATGGTCAGGCAAGCAGATGATCAGGAACGGGCAATCTTGCTTGAAGAACGAAGAATAGCAGCAGAATTAAAGGCCAAAGAAAGAGAAGAGCAACGTTTAAAGGCCCAAGAACGAATAGAAAAAGCAAAGCAATTAAGGGAAGAACTTAGAAAAGCAAAGTTAGCTCAACGTGATCTTGAAAAGCGCACAAGGGAAGAGGATGCCACCGTTAAAAGAGATGAACCTACTATACCTGATGAAGTGGAAGAACTAACCCAGCAGGAGAATACTGGATTGACTAATATACAGAAACCTGAAGCTAAGAAAGGGATTCAAGATGATAAACTTGAGAAAAACTTTCCTGTAGCACAAAACCGGCGTGTCGAACCGGAAGGACCAAATAGGGAGAATGCTAAAACAAAAGCAGACGAAGAAAGAGAAGCTCGTTTGTTAGCTCAAGCAAGAAGACTTGAAGAGCAGCGTAAGGCAAGGTTAAAGGCTAAAAAGGAGCGTGAAACCTTACGATTGGCTGAGACCGAGAAGAAAGAGGAAGCAAGACAAGCAGCCTTAAAACTGAGACAACAAAACAAGGCAGATCGTTTAGCAGCTCAAGAACGTAAAGCCGAACAATTAAGATTGGAGAAAGAGCGTGCTGAAGCTCTTGCAGAGGAGCAAAGGGAAGCACGACGATTGGCCGAGGCAAAGAAACTTGAAGAACAGAAACGGGCTTTGCAACTAGAGGCACAGAGAAAGGAAGCGTTGAGACTTACAGAGCTTGAGAAGAAAAAAGAAGAAGAACGCTTGGCCGAAGAACGTCGTCAGGCTGAAATATTGGATGAACAAAAACGCGTAGCAGAACGAGTAGCATTGGAGCAGCGTAAAGCCGAACAATTAAGATTAGAGAAAGAGCGAGCTGAAGCCCTTGCAGAGGAGCAAAGGGAAGCACGACGAATGGCCGAGGCAAAGAAGCTTGAGGAGCAGCGTATGATCCAGGAGGAGCAAGAAGCTCGAAGAAAAGAAGAAAGACTTCTTGCAGAGCAAAAGCGTGAGCAAGAACGTATACAAGCTGCGGAATTAGAAAAACAAAGAAAGGAAGCTCGGAGACTAGCAGAATTAGAAAAGGAAAAGGAGCGAATCAAGTTAGCAGAGTCGCAGCGTGAAGCATTGAGATTGGCAGAAGAACGAAGGGAGTTAGAAGAATTGGAGAAGGTCAGGCAATTGGAAGAGCGGAAGCAAGCTGAGGAACTAGAAAGACAGGGTAAAGAAGCGATGCGACTTGCCGAACAGAAAAAGCGGGATGATGAAAAGCTAATAGCAGAACAAAATGCGGCAAGATTAAAAGAAGAAAGAAGACTTGAACAAGAAAGACAAAAGGCTGAAGAATCAAGGTTAGCTGCAGAGAGAAAACAGGCAAAGTTATTGGAAGATCAGAAACGTGAGGCTCTAAGATTGGCAGAAGAAAAACGTATTGAAGAGAAAAGATTGGCAGATGAACTATTAAAACAGCGTAAGGAGGAACAAAGATTAGCAGAGAGGGAAAGACTAGAAGAGGAACGGCGTATTAAAAAGGAAAAAGAAGAAGCTCTTGAAGCTAAGCGTCTTGCGCAGAAACGCCTTGCTGAAGAAAAAAAGGAACAAGCCCTTTTACTGAACAAGCAAAAACGAGAAGAACAGAGGATAGCTGCTGAGAAAATCAAGGAAGAAAAAAGGATAGCCGCTCAATTAAAAGAGCAAGAGAAGAAGGAAGCTCGTATGGCAGAGGAGAGAATTAAAGAGGAAAAGAGAAATAAACTTAAGAAGGAAGAAGAACTTGCTGATAGTAAAAGAACTCTTGTCATAATAAAAGGAAGTGAAGAAGAAAAAAGATTGTTAAAGGACCTTAAGGAATTCATTGAATTTGATTTAGATGTAGCAGAGGTAGATGTGAAAACAATCATTTATGATTCGTCTGCCAATATATCGCCTTCGAATATTTTGAAATCAATGAAGAAGAAATTCGGTAAGATCCTATTGATAGAGCAAATCGGATTCACAGAGATAGGTGAATCTCAAATGGAGATCAAGATTCTGCTAACTTCTGGTGAGAAAACATGGCGAGATTTGGGTGTAGATTCCTGCGACCTTGGCTCTGATAAATCACTAGACCAGTTCTCCAAACGTGTGACAAAAAGAGTCATTCAATAAAAGAATAAAGCTAATTCCAGAATTTTCAAGTACTATTTTATTTACATTTTATTACGGTTTATGCCCATTCCTTATACTAATAAGTGATTTAATGAAAGTTTAGAGAAAATGTAATAAACTGAAAATCAATTAGATACATGTTAAAATTAATTTTTGTAAGAAATGTCTAATAAATTTCATGTATAATTACGAACTTATTGTAAAATATGTTAATTTTCCATTCCTTTAAAAATACTAATAGCAAATTCCCTCAAAATGAAAAGCAGACAATTTATTTGGCTGCTCCTTTTCTCGACTGCACTTAACCTTAATTCATTTGCGTTTAACAATCTTTCAGAAGATAATACTGTCTTAAAGAAGGTATTTATCCTTATTCGGTCTGAAGAAAATCAGAATCAATTAGCAAAGTTTAAGGAACAGATCAATCAAGATCTGGCTGTTCAGAATGTTAGTGCAGAATTTGCAACTTATAGAAAGTCAGAACCTCTTCCTCAAGCCAAGATATTTCAGAAAGCCTATTCTGGCGATTATGATATTCTTCTGCTTATTGAGCAAGTGGCGAGGTATTCGTTGGATAATCGTGTGACCAATACCATGATTAAAATGGGTGGTAAGTATAAAATTCAGACCTATAACCTCAAAGAGGCTACTTATTCTTGGGAGGACCATGGAAATAGTAATTGTAACATTTCGGTCGATATGTCCTTAAAGGCCTTTACTCATAAAATATTGGAATCTATCGATATCAATCCTGGCTTAATACCAGATAAGGTTGGAGAGGTGATGCTGGCAAGTACAGATAATAGTGCTGAAATATATGAACAAAGAAGATTGTAAAATGAATTATTAGTCCAGGTCGAGAAGCAAAAAATGAAAACTAGAAGACTTTTATTTCAGATAGAAAGACTAAAAAGTAAGCTTAAAATGGAGTCAAAATCAAACCAATTCATAGCATTATCAGAATTGGAGAGATAAAAAATTCATTACTAAAAAAGTAGGAAAATACAGATTTATTCGACAAAGTGTAAGTAAAATTCGCCGTTCAACGATTATTTCACTTTTTTTTTTGTAAAACTGAAATTTATATTGATGTTAGCAGTCCCAAATTTAAAGACCGACATCATGAAGAACCTAAAACGTATCCTACTACTTGTTGCATTGATTTTTGCTGCTTGTCAAGTTTCATTCTCGAACAACGATAATGACAAGACCAAAACTACAGTCACAGAAAATAACAAAGTTTCCAAAGTATATGTTGTTGTTAAAAGCGCAACAGTTACTCAAAAATTCATGGATCATTATGGAAATGCCTTGAAAGAAGATTTGGCCATTAAAGGTATTGATGCTGATTATGCAATCTTATCTGGTAAGTTTCCTAATGCTATGTACCAAATAGCCATGGATAATGGTGCGGATCATATAGTATTCATTAACCAAGTAAGACAATTCAATATTGATGGGAAGACCAATGTAGGAGGAATGTTCGAGGTTAAGGTTTTTGACTTAAAAGATTACTCTTGGACCATCCTATCCAATGACATAAAAATGAACGTTCAGTTCAACAAATCAATAAAAAGCGCCAATGACAGGATAATTGAATCATTTTTAAATAAAATTTGATTAATAGCACATTTATTTTGGTTGGTATGCCTGAACATCTGTTCAGGCATTTTTTTTATGGTTTTGTTTGCAAAAACTAGATTCTACATTTGCTATATTTACCATTATGCGTTGGATAATAATTATATACTTGGTTTGTATCGGACATACATTCGGACAGTCTGAGGAAATTGCTAAGGATTATTTCTTGAGAGGTGAATTTGAAAAAGCCTTGGTTTCTTATGAGAAATTGAATGAGAAGAATCCAAGAAACAGGAACTATATTACTAAGATCGTTGAAATCCATCAACAACTGGAGCAATACAATGAGGCAGAGGAGGTATTGCTCGTAGAAATTAACAAATTCAGACAGCCAATTCTTTTGGTTGAGTTGGGCTTCAATCATTCACTTAAAGGAGAAGATTTAAAGGCCAAGGAATATTATGATCAGGCCATGGAGATACTTAATGAAAATCCTAGTTATGCCTATGGAATTGCCCAAAGTTTCGAAAGGCATTCTTTATTGGATCAAGCTATTGGAGTCTATGAACGAGCAATGGAATTGAACCCAAAATTGAATTTCAATATCAATCTTGCCAGGATATATGGAGAGCAAGGGAACATAGAAAAAATGTTTGATGGTTACATGAATTTCATAGGTCAAAATAGGACCTATATCAATAATGCCAAGCGTTCTATTAGCGGTTTCATAAGTGAAGATGGACAAAGTGATAATAATGTGCTTTTGCGAAAAATCCTGTTGAAGAAAATCCAAAGCCAACCTGACATTCTTTGGAACGAACTCTTAAGTTGGCTTTTCGTTCAGCAACGAGATTACAACAAGGCTTTTAGTCAAGAAAGGGCCATTTACAAGCGACAAAAAGAAAGTCTGCAAAGAATGGTAGACCTTGCTATAATTACGATCAACGAAGACCGTAGAGATGTGGCAAAGAGTATATTGAATTATATTATTGAAAACTCACAGAACATCGAAGTCATTCTCGAAGCTCACGAATATCTTCTAGACATAGAGACAAAGACATTGGAGTCCAAGGATTATTATAAGATCGATGATGCCTATAACGATTTATTCAATGAGTTTGGAAGATACAACCAGACGCTTGATCTCCAGATCGCGTATGCTCATTTCTTGGCATTTTATATGGATAATACGGAAAAAGCGACCTCATTCCTTAAAGAAAGCCTGAATTTACGTTTATCGAAATTAGAAGACGGAAAGGTAAAATTAGAATTAGGCGATATACTTGCTTTTCAAGAGAAATTCAACGAAGCACTTATTTACTATACGCAAGTGCAACGCAACATAAAGAATAGCACACTTGCTCAAGAAGCTCGGTTCAAGGTTGCAAAGACCAGCTATTACAAAGGAGATTTCGATTGGGCAGAATCACAGTTAAAGATTCTTAAATCTTCAACATCACAACTTATTGCCAATGATGCACTTGATCTAAAGCTCTTGATTTCGGATAATAAATTTGAAGACTCCTCCCAGACGGCTTTGAAAACCTATTCCAAGGCAGACCTTCTAGCTTTTCAGAACAGGACCGATGAAGCTATACTAAAACTTGATGACCTTCTTGAAAACCATAAAGGGGAGACCATTGAAGACCAGGCATTATTAATGCAGGCAAAGCTTTATGAGTCTAAGCTCCAGTTTGATAAAGCTGCTTTGAACTACCAAAAGATCATTGTTAGTTATAGTGACGATATCCTTGCGGATGATGCACTATTCAATTTAGCTGAAATATACAGCAAGCATTTAGGGCAACCAGAAAAGGCAAAGCCTCTTTACGAAAGGATTATCTTCGACCATCCAGACAGTATTTATTTTGTAGAAGCACGAAAAACGTTTAGAGCCTTAAGAGGTGATGCAATCAATTAATTCTAAAATGGTCATTGCGCAAACCAGAAGACTTGTCATTTCTAAAATGAGTTTAGACGATGCACCTTTTTACCTAGAATTGGTCAATTCTCCCAAATGGTTAAAATATATAGGTGACCGAGGCATAAAAACCTTGGAAGACTCAAAAAAACGAATTAAGGATTCTGTATTAACAAGTTATGACACCAATGGCTATGGAGCTTACAAGCTATTACTAAAAACCGAAAATAACCAATTAATTGGGTCCTGTGGGTTATATAAAAGAGAGTATCTAGATTATCCGGATATAGGGTTTGCAATGCTTCCAGAATATGAAGGCAAAGGCTATGGTTATGAATCATCATTGGAGTTATTGAGAATCGCAAAAGACGAATTCAACATAAATAGAATCGGTGCAATAACCTTGCCTACCAATCAATCTTCGATTGGGCTGTTAAAGAAATTGGGCCTAGTTTATGAAAAAACCGTTATTCCTTTTGATGATGGCGAAGAACTGTTTTTATTTGCAAAGGACCTTTAATTATTCAAGGCAATGATGTACATATATAATGTTACTATAAACATAGATGAGAGCATTCATGAAGAATGGCTTCATTGGATTAAAGAGCATATTCCTCAAGTTTTGGCTACCGGTAAGTTTGAAAAAGCCACTTTTACAAAAGTCATGATTGAAGAAGAAACCGGAGGCCACACGTATTCTGTTCAATATTGGGCGAGTTCGCGTGATGCATTGGATTCCTATTACAAAGAAGATGCAAACAGATTGAGGTCAGAGGGACTTCAGAGATTTGCTGATAAAATGTTAGCATTCCGTACAGAATTACAGATAGTAGACGAATTTACTGTAAACTTTAATTAAGGAACCAAGAATATGAGCATAAGGGCCAAGAAACATTTAGGTCAGCATTTCTTGAATGATGACAATATCGCTCAAAAAATCGCGAATACCCTGACATTTAAAGGATATACAAAGGTCCTAGAAATTGGCCCAGGAATGGGCGTTTTGACCAAATTCTTGCTAGAAAAGGATATCGAGACCTATGTTATTGAAATTGACCCAGAATCAGTAGAATACTTAAAGGCCAACTTCTTGAAATTAGAACCGCGCATAATTCAAGAGGATGTTCTTAAATACGATTTCAAGAATACATTTAATAACGAACCCTTTGCCATTACAGGTAATTTCCCATATAACATATCTACGCAAATAGTGTTTAAGGCCTTGGAATTCCGGCATCAAATCCCAGAATTTACAGGAATGTTCCAAAAAGAAGTCGCAGAACGTATTTGCCATAAAGAAGGCTCAAAGGCTTATGGGATACTTTCTGTTCTTGTTCAAGCGTTTTACCATGCAGAATATTTATTCACGGTTCCACCACAGGTCTTCAGTCCACCTCCAAAAGTAGAATCTGGAGTATTACGGCTTGTACGAAAAACGGATTTCTCATTGCCTTGTTGCGAAAAGCTATTCTTTAAAGTAGTTAAGACCGGCTTTCAACAGCGTCGCAAAACCTTGCGCAATAGCCTAAAAAACCTTAATCTAAGCGATAATTTAAGAGAAGATGTTATCTTTGGCCAGCGTCCAGAGCAATTGAGTGTCGAGGAATTCATCCGATTGACCTCAATGATAGAGAAGGACCTTATGGTCTAAAATACGGTGTCAGAAAACAACGAAAATATCCAATTCAAGGTCACAGATGAGTTGATCGATCAAGTGCACGTCCTAATAGAAAATATGGACGATAAGGGCACTCAGGAACTTCTTAAGGATATTCACTATGCAGATATTGCTGAAATCCTCGATGATCTCAATATAGATCAGGCGACATATGTGATAAAGTTGTTGGATAGTGAAAAGACTTCTGATATCCTTATGGAACTTGATGAAGATGATCGGGAAAAAATACTTGCATCGCTATCTGCCAAGGAAATTGCTGAGGAAATAGAGGAACTTGATACCGATGATGCCGCAGATATCATTGCTGAGTTACCTGAAGAGCGTCAGAAAAGGGTCATGGCCCAGATCGAAGATGAGAGACTTGCTGCCCAGCTTCAAGAGCTCATGACCTATGATGAGGATTCTGCAGGAGGTTTAATGGCCAAAGAGCTTGTAAAAGTATATGAAACATGGACAGTTGCAGGCTGCTTAAGACGAATTAGGGCTCAAGCCAAGGATGTGACTAGAGTGCACTCTATTTATGTGGTAACCAAAGATGAAAAGCTTATAGGGAGGTTGTCATTAAAGGATTTGATAATTGCTAATAATGATCAAAAGATATCCGACATATACAAATCAGGGGTCGATTATGTTAACGCCAATGATGATGTCGAGGATGTTGCGAAAGTAATGGCTAAGTATGACCTCGAAGCGATTCCGGTAGTAGATGACGAAACGACACTTCTAGGAAGAATTACTATTGATGATATTGTTGATGTGATAAAGGAAGAAGCGGATAAGGATTACCAGTTGGCAGCGGGTATTACACAAGAGGTTGAAGCAGATGACAGCATTCTAGAATTAACACGAGCAAGGTTACCTTGGTTATTCCTTGGACTTCTCGGTGGC
Source organism: Flavobacteriaceae bacterium (assembly GCA_013001365.1). GTDB lineage: Bacteria > Bacteroidota > Bacteroidia > Flavobacteriales > Flavobacteriaceae > JABABD01. The sequence goes on along the minus strand of JABDMQ010000055.1, from coordinate 748 downwards.
ATTGGTGCGTTCCTGATCATGGGTGGTTTTGAAGATACTTTTAACGAGAATGCAGTGCTGTTCTTTTTCACACCGCTTATCGCAGCAATGGCAGGTAATGTTGGTGTCCAATCAAGTGCAATCATCGTTCAAGGTCTAGCGAATGACGATGTAAAGGGAAGCATTAATAATAGATTGATCAAGGAAATGCTCTTAGCAACACTCAATGGGATTATCCTTGCCATTTTCCTATTTCTTTTTGTCTGGGCTTACGAGAGGCAAACGGACAAAGCCTTGGCGATTTCAGTATCAATGGTGGCTGTGATCATTGTAGCTGGTTTGATCGGGACATTCGTACCCTTGTTCTTGAACAAACGCGGAATAGATCCAGCAATTGCAACGGGGCCTTTTATAACTACCAGCAACGATATTTTTGGGATATTGATCTATTTCCTGATTGCAAAGCTCATATTAGGCATTTAAATAGCTACTGCAATACTTCGATAAAATTTAATTTACCTAGACTAATCTTCGTAATTTTATGTTATGAAAGCATTGAACATAAAAGAGAAGCTTTCGTTATTCTCTAAAAATTGGCATCCGCATAAAATTGCTGAAGTAGATGATATGCAAGTCATACTCGCTAAATTGAAAGGTGAATTCGTTTGGCATAGCCATGAAAATGAGGATGAGCTTCTTCAGGTCATTAAAGGTACGTTATACATGCAGTTTCGAGATCGGACAGAAGTCGTTAAGGAAGGAGAACTGA
>JABDMQ010000035.1 GCA_013001365.1 Flavobacteriaceae bacterium | reverse complement strand
GCCCAAACTCACCACCCATGAACAAGAGTTTTGTTCCTGGATGCGTGAACATGTAGCCATATAACAGCCGCAAATTCGCAAAACGCTGCCATTCATCGCCCGGCATCCTGCCAAGGATAGATTGCTTCCCGTAAACTACTTCATCGTGAGAAAGCGGTAACATGAAATTTTCAGTGAAAGCATATGCCAAGCTAAAAGTAATGTCGTTTTGATGATGTCTTCTGTATATTGGATCTTTCTTAAAATACTCTAGAGTGTCATGCATCCAGCCCATCATCCATTTCATACCAAAGCCCAATCCGCCAATGGAAACAGGTTTCGTGACCATTGGGAATGCTGTAGATTCTTCTGCAATCGTCTGTACACCTTCAAAATTCGTATAAACCATTTGGTTGAATTCCTTGATGAAATCTATAGCCTCAAGATTTTCGCGTCCGCCATATATGTTAGGCTCCCATTCCCCGTCCTCACGAGAATAATCCAGATACAGCATTGAAGCGACTGCATCTACCCTAAGCCCATCTACGTGATACTTATCTAACCAAAACATGGCATTGCTAATCAAGAAGGATTTGACTTCGTTCCTGCCATAATTAAAGATCAAGCTCTTCCAGTCCTGATGGTAACCTCGTCGTCTGTCCGGATGCTCATACAAATGGGATCCGTCAAAGAAACCCAAACCATGAGCATCTTCAGGAAAGTGTGATGGCACCCAATCCAAAATAACACCGATATCATTTTTATGAAGCTCATCGATTAATTTCATGAAATCCTCCGGATATCCGAATCTTGATGTAGGAGCAAAATATCCCGTGAGCTGATAGCCCCATGACGGATCGTATGGATATTCCATAACAGGCATGAATTCAACATGAGTAAAATTCATTTCCTTTAAATAGGCAACTAGGGTTGTTGACAGTTCTAAATATGACAAGAATCGGTCTTCTTCTGCATTCCTCATCCATGAGCCTAAATGCATCTCATAAACGGAATACGGTTTGTCCAATCCGTTCTTGTCCTTGCGATAAGACATCCATTTTTTGTCTTTCCATTTATAATTGGAAATATCCCAGACTACAGATGCTGTATTAGGAGGGTGCTCACAACGTTTAGCATACGGATCCGCCTTTTCGGTCTTTAGATCGTTATTATGGCTCTGTATCTTGTATTTATATATAGAACCTTGGTCTACACCTGGTATGAACCCTTCCCAAATACCACTTTCGTCCCATCTAACATTCAAGGCATGCTCGCCTTCAATCCAATAATTAAAATCACCAATGACTGATACGGCCTTGGCACTAGGCGCCCATACCGCAAAATAAGTGCCTTTTACACCATCGACAGTAGTAAGGTGTGACCCCATTTTTTCGTATAGTTTATAGTGCTTACCTGCCTTGAAAAGATCAATGTCGAAATCCGTGAAAAGACTGAACGGGATTACTTTAGCCATATTAATGATTTATGATATTAGAAATTCCCTTCAAGGGAATAACAGCCCATAATGGACGTGAATTCAGTTCGTATCCTAGCTCGTATACTGCTTTTTCAAGTAACGAGTACTTAAGTAAAAAAATACGCTCTTGGTCATACCCAATATTGAGATTCGCCTCTTGAACTTTAGTTATATATGTTTCGAGGAAAACGCCGATGAAATAACGATATAGAAGCTCTCCTGCTTGAAAAAGCTCATCTTGTGATTGGGCGTAGCTATCTTGATTATTGAATATAGTAGCATAAATTGCATAATGAAATGACCTAAAAAGACCCGCTACATCCTTGAGCGGTGGTTGCTTTACCTTTCGGTCTCGAATCGTACTTTCCGGCTCACCTTCGAAATCGAGAATATAGAAATCGTCATTCTTCACTAGGATCTGACCTAAATGATAATCGCCATGCACACGAATTCTCTCTCCTTTGAGCTTTGTCCAATCAAAAGTCACAAATCGCCTCCTTATCAGGTTTTTCTTGTCGAGAAATTCAGTTGCAAGGTCCAAGGCCAATCCATCGAGCTTATGTATATTATTCTCAATAGTGTTCAATCTATTCTGGAATTGATACAACATTCGATTCTTTAGCCAGACAACATAATCACCATTGAAATGAGTAGGGGTAAAAGCTGTTTCCTCGAATTCCGATCCTAATGCAATGTGCATCTCTGCTGTTCTTTGGGCCAATGTCTGTATTTTCAAGAACAAGTTCAATCCAGCCCAATCGATTATTCGTGGTGGGATGTCCCTAATCCCAAGCCTGGTAAAGAGTTTGGTTTCGGGCAATTCACTGACCTGTAAGTTCTTGTGACCTAAATTGAGGAATACTTTATGTAACTCTTTGAGGAAATATTCCCAAGCATCACCTTCATTAGGCACCAACTCCTGCATTAAAGCTATAGTAATGTATTCATTATTGTTAGTAAGCACATTGATGCTTCCAACGTAGCGCGGTGTGTTCTTGAATTCTTTTTTTTCTGAAAGGAATAAGCTCATTTCAAAATCAGGGTTCTTATCGGCATATATGCGACGAAAGAACTTGAGTACATAGCTGTCATTATAGATTATCGAGGTATTACTCTGTTCAAGACCCATGAACCTTGAAGATTTATAAGAAATATCGGTGAAATTGGCGCTTTTATGGTATTGTACTTTGGTTCTATCTATAGGTTCTGCATTAAGGATGCGTTGGAAGACAACTTTTCGAAAGGCCTCAAGATTAACGGCATCTATAATGAATCCTTCTTGTCCTTTTATGCTTATAGGCAATATACGGTCTTCTTTTGCGAAACTCTCATCCGAGACAAATGCGATTGGTAAGAAATAGTGCTGGTAGAAAGCTTCAGCAAAATTTACCTCCAGGATCAACCCATAATAGACTTCTTCGTTATTCTGGATCCTGAAATATTCTGCAAGCTCGATGTATTTCAGTTTACTCGCCTTACCGCCGTACCATCGCTGCTTTAATATATAATCCTCAAGGACATCTGAAAGAAAGGCCGAAACGAAATCCTCATTATCCAACAAGCCTTCCCATGGCACATCAAATGCGTAAGGGGTTTTCATTGCGCTATTAGACTCCTTTTTAGCCATCCTACTTGTTTATTCTAAAAATGTGAAACGGCAATGTAGGATGCAATTCTACGAAATTCCATTCGTCGTACCAATTGTAGCTGCTTCCTGTAATGAGGTCGTTTACCTGAATTAACTGACCCGGGTCCTTGCCAAGGTCTGCCAGCGGTAACTGTACTGTTCCTTGCTGAGCATAGTATGGATCAAGGCTTATTATTATAAGCACTTCATTGGTCTTGGAGTCATTCCACTTGTAGAAACCAAGCAGATTGTCATTTTCTATATGGCAAAATTTAATGTTATTGGTTTGCTGAAGTGCTTCGTTTTCTTTTCTGAGATTATTTATCCTGGAAATTATCGTGGTAAGCTTATTTTCAATGGTCCAATCGTAATGAGTAAACTGGAATTTTTCTGAGTTAAGGTATTCTTCTCTTCCCGGTAGGGCATCACTGATCATATATTCAAAGACAGGACCATATATTCCTATACTGGAGCTTAATGTAGCCGCAAGGGCATATCTTTGAATATGCATGGCTTCGTTTGCGCCCTGTAGATGAAATGGATTTATGTCTGGAGTATTCGGCCAAAAATTTGGTTGCATATATTCCTTTAATTCAGAATTTGTGAGCTCAACCATATACTCAATAATCTCATGTTTATATGTTCTCCAGGTAAAGTACGTGTATGATTGTGTAAATCCTTGTTTGGCCAATTGCGCCATGACCTTTGGTTTGGTGAATGCCTCGGCCAAGAATATTACATCAGGATGATTTTTTTTCACTTCTGAAATAATCCAGTTCCAGAAGTAAAAGGGTTTGGTATGAGGGTTGTCCACCCTGAACATGTTAACACCACAGTCGATCCAATATTCAAGTATGCTTAAACATTCATCCCATAAGTTCTTATAATCTTTCGATTCGAAATAGATAGGCAAGATGTCCTGATATTTCTTTGGTGGGTTTTCGGCATATTGAACGGTTCCGTCAGGCCGCCACTTGAACCACTCAGGATGTTCTTCTGCCCATGGATGGTCCGGAGCCGCCTGAAGAGCATAATCCATAGCGACTTCTATACCGAGGCTTTTTGCTTTCTTGACCAACGCCTTAAAATCCTTAAGTGTCCCTAACTGTGGATGTATGTCTTTATGGCCACCATGCTTGGAACCAATTCCCCAAGTAGAGCCTACATCATCTGGCCCAGCTTCAGTTGTGTTATTCTTCCCCTTGCGATTTACCTCTCCAATAGGATGAATAGGCGGTAAATACAAAGTATCAAACCCCATATTGGCTACTCTATCAAGTAATCGTTCACTTTCTTTAAGTGTGCCATGAGCTCCATTCGTTTCCGATGAAGACCGAGGAAAGAATTCGTACCAAGTACTGAATCTAGCTTTATGACGGTCTACATACACCTTGAAATCTTTTGATGAATTGACCAAATGTTTATCCGGATACTTATAGAATATAGCATGAAGCTCATCACCAACGGCTTCCTTAATGGCTTTATCATAATGTGTGTCATCCTTGAACCAAGCTATGCATTTCTCAAGATAGTCTCTTTCAGATGCGTCGACTTTTTTCAATAGTGGCTTTAAGTAACTAGCGCCTTCTAATAATTCAGAATTTACATGCTGATTATCGTCAATTTTTCTTGATATGCCGTGTTGCCAGTTAAGGGGATGGTCTACCCAGCCTTCTACTTTATAGGTATAGAAACCTTGTTTCTCCACCATAAAGGAGTTTCCCCATTCATCGTTAAATATATGTTGAAGTCTTACCTCTTTCCATTTTCTCTCTTTTTCATGTTTATATAAAACAGATGAGGCTACAATATCATGACCGTCACATATAACGTGAGCATTAATGTTGACGATCTCGTTTACAACTCGTTTTATAAATAGATCACCGTTATTTATCTGAGGCGAAACATGATCTATTACAACTCTTCTTTGATTTTGCATTATTCCGCTTGGGTTAGTGGTGGTAAAAGTATGAAATTATGATGTAAAGGGCTTTAGCCATTCAAGACTAAAAGCGCCAATATACCCGTTGTTGATTGAGCCTAACAAACTAATTTAAAGAACAAATCCAGAAGGTATTGTCATGCCTTTTTTAATGACTACTATACCGTCCTTGACAAAATAGGAATCAGTTTCGGTATTTTCTAAGTGTTTTCCGCCAATGATCTTGACATCATCTCCTATTCGGCAATTCTTGTCTATAATTGCATTATTTATTTCGCATCGCTCCCCTATGCCCATTAGGACCTTGATGTTGTTTTTTTCGATATCTTCAAGGGATTCATAATGATCTGAGCCCATCATATAAGTATTACTGACCTTTGAATCATTGCCAATCCTAGACCGTATCCCAATAACAGACCGCTCTATTTGCTTGGCGTGAATTATACAACCTTCTGCGATTACAGCACTTATCAGTTCAGTTCCAGTTATCTTGGAGGTTGGTAGTATCCTTGCTCTCGTATAAGTTCTTTGCTTACCGTCGTACAAATTGAACTGTGGGATATCATCAGTTAATCCCAGATTTGCCTCAAAGAAAGAATCTATGTTTCCTATATCTGTCCAATAACCTTCATATTGATAGCTAATGGTCTTGTGCTTGCCTATGGACTGTGGAATGATTTCCTTGCCAAAATCAATGGTGCCTGGATCGTTCATAAGATCAATAAGCAAATCCCGATTGAATATATAGATTCCCATAGAGGCCAGGTAATGTCTTTCTTCTGATTTCATTTCTGCACTGACTTCAGAAGTCCAATCAGAAAGCAAGTCAGTTGATGGCTTTTCTATAAATGATGTAATAACGTTTTCTTCATTGGTCTTCATGATACCAAAAGAAGTGGCATCTTTTGCATTTACGGGATAGGTGGCAATCGATATCTCAGCGCCGCTTTTAGCATGATTACTTATCATTTCATTAAAATCCATCTGATATAATTGGTCACCAGAAAGGATCAATGCATATTCAAAATCATGCTCTAGGAAGTGATGCATACTTTGTCTCACAGCATCTGCTGT
>JABDMQ010000017.1 GCA_013001365.1 Flavobacteriaceae bacterium | reverse complement strand
GAGCTATAGGCCATTTGAAGTAATTGGTCTTTCGCACCACTCAAGTCTTCAGTAAGGAGTTGAATCATGGCCATTGTAGCCTTGTGATTTTCAGCTAAGATATCTCTCAGCTTATACTTCGAAATGGCAACTACCTCAACATCTTGCATAGCTGTTGCTGTTTCCTGATATGGTGTATTATTAGTAAACGAAGAATATCCAAATAGGTCATCTTCCTTATACAATGCTGTAGTAAGCTCTTTGCCTTGTTCGTCGAACTTATGACATTTAACGACACCTTCAGTAATTAAATAAACAAAGTTGGAATTATGTCCTTCTGTATATATAATCTCATCTTTCTTAAAGCTAAGGTTCTCGCCGTTATCGTCGAAATAATTCTTAAGGTCATTGATGGTTCTTAACTCATCTTCATGATTATCTGATTTATCTTGTGCTTGTCTTTCTTCTTTCAAGATGGCTGCCTTTGCCAAACGACTTTCAATGGCACTAATAAGTTCTTCCTCATTAAAGGGTTTTGTTATATAATCATCAGCTCCAAGGTCCATGCCTTTCCTAACGTCTTTTCTTTCAGTCTTTGCAGATAAAAATATGAATGGGATATATTTGGTTTCATCGTTCTTGGCTAGATTCTCGAGCACACCATAACCATCAAGCTCAGGCATCATTATATCGCAAACAATGATATTCGGTAGCTCCGTCTTAGCCATATCTACACCAACCTTACCATTAGGAGCTGCTATCACTTCGTAATCTGCGAGTTCCAATAATTCTGAAGTGTTTTCCCTTAATACCGAATCGTCCTCAATCAATAATACTTTTTTCATCTCATTTTTGCTTATTAGCATGCTTTGAACTAGTCCTTGAAACTATTTGGGATTTCGATGGTAAAGACAGATCCTTTTCCTTTACTGCTTTCAAAATAAATGCAACCATTTAAATTTTCCAAATGATCCTTGACAATATTCAATCCTATACCAGTTCCTTGAGTAAGTAGTGCATTTTCAGCCCTAAAATAACGATTGAAAATATTCTTCTGGTCTTTTTTAGGAATTCCTATACCTTGATCCTTGACCTTGAACGTTGTCTTTTCCTTGTTTTGTGTTATTTCAAGACCAATAACACAGTTTGCTGGAGAGTACTTAATTGCGTTATTTACCAGATTCGATAATGCCAATTCCACGATCTTTTCATCTTGATACATTGAAAACGAATCGATGTTCTCTGGATAATTGATCTTTTGGCCTTCTTTCAATAACATATTTGCATTGTATACCACTTCGTTGACCACTTTACTTAATTTAAAGTTATGTGGGGTGTATTTAATCTTGCCGTCTTGAAGTTTTTCTACTGAAAGAAAATCATTAAGTATGTTATTAAGGTAATGTACTTTATCTATAATGGTCTTGATATGCTTATCTCTTTTTTCCTGCTGGGCTGTTTGTTTATACTTACCAAGAAGCATTGATGAAGTAAGAATACCACTTAATGGTGTCTTGAATTCATGCGATACCATCGATAAGAACTTTGTTTTTAAATCGTTGAGTTCCTTTTCTTTATCAAGTGCGATCTGAAGCTCCTTTGTTCGTTGTTCAACAGTGTTCTCCAACTCATTTGTATAATTCTTCCGCACTGTAATGTCCAAAATTATGGCAACGAAAACTTGCTGATTGCCAAGATTTGATGGTTGTAAATGGACCTCAACCGGATAGGTCGTGCCATCTTTTCTTTTATGAATGGTTTCAAACACCAATTTCTCCTCAATGCCTTTCAATAACGGTTGTAGGATGCTCTTGAACTGTGTCTTTGTATATTCTGGCTTGATGTCTGAAGGAGTCATTTTCTTGAATTCCTCAAGACTATAGCCCATATTGTTCAAGGCCCCTGAATTTACATTCACGAATTTTAAGTCATCAGTTTTGAAAATGTATATCTCATTCAATGATTGATTGAATATCTTGGACCAATGTTTCAGTTCTTGTTCTGCCGCTTTACGAACAGTAATATCAATGACCAATGCCATGACATAGTTCTTGTCGTATATCGAAAAAGGATTTAGGCCAGCTTCAACAGGAAATGTCGTTCCATCCTTTCTAGCTCCAAAGATATCACGCCCCTGGCCCATCCGACGGCGCGTTTGTTTTTTCATGAAACCTTTTACATGTTTGCCATGATCTGCGTGATAGTTTCTAGGTATAAGGATATTGAGGGGGTTTTTTATGAGTTCACCTTTTTTGTACCCGAACATTTTCAGGGCAGATTGATTTACTTCAACTATGTCCTGGTTTTCATCGACTATAATAACACCCTCTGAGACCGCTCCTAGCAGCACATTGAAAATATCTTGGTCTTGTTTGAACATCAATGAATTAAATAAATTATCGAATAAGGCATGAATCCTAAAATTACACTTATTTTCATTAATAATGATTTATATCATAATTGATTAACTGCAATTCGTTTAGCTTTGATAATTATGGGCTCAACAACAGAAAACACAGTCGAATTTTACCAGAATCTTGGTAAATTATTCTATGCTATTGCCGCTTCAGACAATAACGTTAACGAATTGGAGATTCTCAGTTTGAAAAGAATCGTTAAAACCGAATGGTCTTCTTTTGAAGATGCTTCGCAGATTGTAGACGTGTTCGATTGGTTAAATGCAGATCAAGAATACGATGCCGATATTTGTTACAAGAATTTCATAGCCTTCAAACATAGGAATGAACAAATGTTTCCAGATAGCACAAAAAAACTTATTTCCAAGACAGCAAATGAAATTGCATCAAGTTTCGCTGGCCGGAATAAGTCCGAACTGATAATGCTGGCTAGACTTGACCTAGAATTCAAGAACGAAGATGAAAAGTAAATTTAGCTCAATAATCAATTCTGAGGTGCCAGTTCTAGTAGACTTCCATGCAGATTGGTGTGGGCCATGCAAGATGCTTGCTCCTATCCTGAAACAAGTAAAGGAAGAAATGGGTGATAACATAAAGATCATTAAGATCGATGTGGACAAGAATCAACCCTTAGCCTCCAAATACCAAGTAAGAGG
>JABDMQ010000343.1 GCA_013001365.1 Flavobacteriaceae bacterium | reverse complement strand
GTTCATTACCATGTGCGTACTGTCCTATCAATCCTGTTATGTCAACCTGCTCTCGACCAGCAGTCTGGTCTTTAGCCGTAAACAGCTTGTCCAAATTGGCTTCAAGCTTGTCTTTTCCACCAAGTAGATTTATGAATCCAGAAATGTCTTGCGGAACATAAAAGCTGTATTGCCAGGAATTGGCTTCGGTATAATTGAAATTAACTTCATATGGGTCGAACGGTGCAAACCAAGTATTGCGAAATCGACCTCGCATGAATTGCGAACTCGGATCGAAAACATTCTTATAATATTGGGCTCTTTCGGAAAACGTTTTATAATCATCTTTCTTGCCTAAGGCTTTCGCCATTTGTGCTATCGTCCAATCATCATAGGCATATTCCAAGGTCTTTGATACTGATTCACTTTCGTATTCAACAGGAATAAAACCAATTGTTTTATAGGAGTCCAGTCCGAGTTTGTCTTGTATGGCGCTATGTTTCATTGCTTCGAATGCCTTTTCAGCATCATAACCAGTGATGCCTTTCAGATAAGCATCAGCAATAACTGGTACGGCATGGTAGCCGATCATACAGCCAGTATAACATCCTGCTAAGTCCCATATTGGCATAATCCCACCTTCATCATACTTTGCCAAGAAGGTGTTTATGAAATCGTTGGTTCTTTCCTGTTCGATTATGGTATAAAGTGGATGAGTTGCCCTATAGGTGTCCCATAACGAAAAAACCGTGTAATAATCAAAATCCTTTGTTTCATGAATTTCTAGATCCATACCACGATAGCGCCCGTCTACATCTTGATACAGGTTTGGAGCTAACATGGTGTGATAGATGGCCGTATAAAAATTGGTTAAATGATCTTTGTCGCCACTTTCGACAACAATTTTTCCTAGTTGTCTTTCCCAAGTTTCTTGGGCTTTAGTTTTGATCTCTTTAAAAGTTCTTTTACCGATTTCCTGTTCTAGGTTTTGCTTGGCGCCTTCTTCATCAACCGCTGAAATCCCGATTTTCACATAAACGGGTTCATTTTTAGGATTCTTGAATTTTAAGGCGACTTTCTTGCTGAGGTATTTATAGTTCTTTGCAATTGACACGCCCTCTTCATCATATAGAGCAGATTCAATGGGATGGGAAAAGATCATATGAAAGAACAACCGTTGATCAGTTGCCCAGGCCTTGGAATGCCTATAACCTTTTATGGTCGAGTCGTTGACCTTAACGATCTTGTGGTCCAGGACTTCATCACGATGCTCCAGATCAAGAATCATGATTTGGTCTTCTGCAGTCGGGTATTGATATTTATGTATGCCACTTCGCTTAGAGACTGTTAACTCCACATCAATTTCGGTAGAATCCAGGTGTACCTTATAATAGCCTGGTTCTGCAACTTCATTGTCATGAGAGAAATGTGCACGGTACCCTTTCTTGCCATCAGATCCATTATTGAAAACCACTTCGTTCGTAGGCATAAGCAAGACATCGCCATAATCGGAAACTCCGGTGCCACTCAAGTGTGTATGGGAGAATCCGTAAATATAGTTATCACTATAATGGTAACCAGAGCAACCATCCCAGCCATCTAAACGCGTGTCCGGACTTAATTGCATCATCCCAAATGGCATTGTTGCCCCTGGATAGGTATGACCATGGCCTCCTGTGCCAATGAATGGATTGACAAGGGATATCAAGCTATTGTCTTTTGTCGTTGATAATTGGGATTTTTCTTCTGAGCAATTGAAAGAAGCTAGAGTGATAATGGCGGCAAACGCGCAAGTAAATCTCATAAAGGGTAATTAAAGGTATTAAGATAATGGATTTTATATTAGCGTTAAACTTTTTTTAATTAGGCATGAATACTGGCATTTTGCATTACTTTTGTAAAAAATTTGCAACGTGCTACGCTGGGTTATCTTTATTTCATTCTATATACTCTTGAGTATTTATGGGTTTCAAGCCATAAAGACCATATTCAAGACCAATTGGGTTCAGTATGTGTTCATAGCCATCGCTATATTGATCATTGGCAATTTCATTTACAATTTTACTGGTGCCTCAGAGGGGCGCGTATTGACACCTCCTAAGAGCTATGCCTTTGGATTCCTTTTAGCGTTTTTAGTTCTCAATCTAGTTATTGTTCCCATATTGTTTGCTGAAGATATTGTTAGGTTGATTGCTGGTGCTTATGATAAATTCTCGGCAAAGGAGTCTTTCTATATGCCATCAAGACGTCGTTTCGTAAGTCTCGTGGCTCTTGGATTGGCATCGATACCGTTTGGGGCGTTATTATACGGCATGCACAAAGGCAAGTATAATTTTAGGGTGTTGGACTATACATTGCATTTTGATGATCTGCCTGATGCCTTTGATGGTTATAGGATCACCCAGATCAGTGATATTCATTCTGGAAGTTTTGATAATAAAGAAAAGATCGAATATGCCGTGAAACTGGTAAATGACCAGGCCTCTGATGCTATAATGTTTACCGGTGATATGGTTAATAACAAGTCCTCAGAGATGGTTCCATGGAAAGACCTATTCGGACAACTGAGTGCCAAGGATGGGGTTTATTCTGTACTGGGCAATCATGATTATGGCGACTACGTTAGATGGCCTTCGGAAGAAGAAAAAGCGAAGAATCTTGATGAGTTGATCAACATCCAGAAAGAAATGGGCTTTGATCTATTGCTTAACGAAAGTCGGTTCATTGAAAAAGATGGCCAGCGCATTGCATTGGTTGGTGTTGAGAACTGGGGCAAAGGAGGTTTCAAGAAGGCTGGTGACCTAAAGAAAGCCTCAAGCAAGATAGATGCCAAAGATTTCAAGATTTTGATGAGTCATGATCCATCACATTGGGAGACAGAAGTCATTCAAGATGATTATCATTATCATCTTACTCTAAGCGGTCACACACATGGAATGCAATTTGGTATCGAGATTCCTGGATGGGTAAAATGGAGCCCTGTAAAATGGCGTTATAAGTACTGGGCTGGTATCTACAAGGAAATGGGACAATATATAAATGTTAACCGAGGATTTGGATATTTAGGATATCCTGGACGCGTGGGAATCTGGCCGGAGATAACGGTTATCGAGCTTAAAAAAGGCGCTCCAACAGCATAATTGTATGGAAATGTTATATTTGTGTACAAGACATTGATTTAAAACTTTAATGTATGTCAAAATTCGGGGAGTTAATAGATGTTGAAATTCCAGTGTTGTTGGATTTTTATACAGAATGGAACGACCAATCTACCGCAATGCATCCAGTCTTAAGGGATGTGGCAGCCGCACTGGGCGATAAGGCCAAGGTCATAAAGATCGATGTTGACAAGAACAAGGAACTATCTGAGGCCCTTAGGGTCAAAGGACTTCCAACGCTTATTATCTATAAGAATGGCGAAATGAAGTGGCGTCAGAGTGGTGAGCAGGATGCCAATACCTTGATCGGTATTCTCCAGGAATACATTTAATCATAATTACTTCAGAATTCTATTTTCTTGAATTGAAACCCTTCATTACTAAAGTGGTCCAAGACTCGAGGAAGTGCGTATTTCAGATTCTTGAATGCCTTCATGCTATCATGCATTACGATAATGCTGCCATTAACAGAATTGTTCACGATATTATTTAAGCATGTCTCTTCAGAAATAGTTGCCATCCAGTCTTTAGCAACAACATCCCACATGATGATCTTATATCCTAAAGTAGATAATTTCTTGGCTTGGGACCTTTTAATTCGACCGTAAGGAGGTCGGAATAATTTGTGATGGTTGTGACCATTGATATGCGCTTCACTTAACAAGGTGTTTTCAATATATTCGTCGGTGTTGGTTTTCCACCCTTCAAGATGATGTTGGGTATGATTTCCGATGGCATGCCCATTGCTTATCACTTTTTCAAAGATCTGTGGATTCTTTTCAACGTTATTGCCAATACAGAAAAAGGTTGCTTTTGCATTGTACTTATTAAGTAACTCAAGAACGAATTCTGTAGCTTCAGGTACTGGACCATCATCAAAAGTCAAGTACATGGTCTTTTCCGAATTGGCATTGATTGCCTTAGAGAAATCCCAATAATAATTCGGATAAAACTTCTTAACGAGACCTGGCATCTTAGCAGGAATACGAGTCATTTTTATTGATTTAAGCTATCAATTGCCGATTTAATGCTATCAGGATTATCAGGAAGGTCAGGATCTTCAGGAGTCAATTCGATCTCATCAGGGTCATTGTCATAAAAATGCCTGAACAGTTTAAGATGATTCCTGAAAGCTTCCATTTCATCATCGGCTATGACCTTGTCATAAAGAGCGACAACTCCAACCAGGCTTTTATAGCGTTCGATGTCTGTTATGATCTCTTCAGCGAGGTCATATTGTTTGTCAACATCAAGGCTGCTGTAATACTTTAGATTCTCTTGGTATTTAATCGCAACTTGCTTGTATAGGTTCCTTGCTTTTTCTTCCGCATCTACTTCGTAGTAGGCACTAATGTAAGGTTCTAGAAGCGTGTAATAACCAAAATACTGCACAGGCATTTTTTCCATGGCAAGATCGGCAATTTCCTCAGCTTTGTCCAATTTGTCCTCATTAATGAATTTTTCTACCAAGCGTGCTAGATTACCACGATAGGTAATGGAATTCTTGCGCGTTTCCGGGTCATGATAAATGTCTGGACTTTCGCTATTTCCCCAATTCCATTTCTTCACAAGGTCATACATCAAGTCGGAATCAACCCGTCCCATATCAAACGGATTGGCTTTATCAACAGGCGTCTTTATCGGCACCAATTTATAGCACATGCCATCTAATTGTAGGTAGTCCTTCATCCAAATATAATCGTCATCAGAAAAAGCACCACCAGAGAAATATATCGGACGCTTCCAATCATTATTGGCAACAATGTCCAACATTAATAATCGATTCTTGTACAAGGCACTTCCTTTGATCCTTATGTCTATATAAGGCACTATTAGATCTGCATCTTTTTGCCTTACGATTCCGTTGTTCAAGACTATCTCCTTATCTACCGGAATTCTCACATGTTCTGTTGGAAAGTAATTGGAGTTGAGGTATTGATTTGGGTAATAACTTACGTCTTCACCTGATTGTTGAAGTATGTACTTGACCTTTGTCTTAGGATTGTCATTTCCTATCCAATTCAAGAAATCCTT
>JABDMQ010000388.1 GCA_013001365.1 Flavobacteriaceae bacterium | reverse complement strand
AATTAGTAAACCAAAACGCTCAAAATGAAAGTATTGGATGAACAGTCAATAAATAAGTTGAATCGATGAAATACTATAGGATATTGACCTCTGTTTCAAGAGAAACATCAAAAATCCGATGAACGGTTGCTTGGATAAGCTTGGCAAGCTTTAAAATATCCTCACCTTTGGCGCTTCCATAGTTAACGAGAACAAGGGCTTGTTTCTCATGAACACCGTGAGCATTAAATCGTTTGCCCTTAAAACCTGCCTTTTCTATCAACCATCCAGCAGGAATTTTAGTTGAAGTCGAGGAAGCTGGATAATTTGGTATTTCAGGGAATTGAACTTTGAGCTTATCAAAATGATCTAAGGAAACTACTGGATTCTTGAAGAAACTTCCACTATTGCCAATTTCTGATGGATTAGGGAGTTTACTACTGCGGATAGCTATAACCGCCTTAGAAATGTCTTGAATCGTCGGATTATTGACTCCCATTTCACTTAATTTCGAGGATATTGCACCATATGAACAATGCAATTCATGATTCTTCTTGGTTAGATTGAAGGTCACATCTGTTATGATGTACTTGTTCCTGTGAGAACCTTTGAAAATCGAATCCCTATATCCAAATTTACATTGAGAGTTGGTAAATGTCTTTGTTTCCAATGATATTCTATCTATTACAGTACATTCAATAAAAACATCCTTGAGTTCAACCCCATAGGCTCCGATGTTCTGTATTGGTGCAGTACCAGTGTTACCTGGAATTAATGAAAGGTTTTCTATTCCGCCATAATCGTTATTTAAACACCACATGACAAATTCGTGCCAGTTCTCACCAGCTCCAGCTTTAATTACTACATGCGATTCTGTCTCAGAAATCACAGTAATGCCACGAAGGTTCATATGTATGACCATGGCTTCGATATCCTTGGTTAATAGGATATTGCTTCCTCCGCCAAGAATGAATTTATGCGGATATTCTTGTATCGATAAACATTCTTTTAGTTCGGAAATAGAATCAATGGAAACGAATAGCCTGGCTTTAACATCTATGCCGAAAGTATTATATGGCTTAAGCGATATGTTCTCAAGGATTTGCACTAATTCTTGTATGCTTTTAGGGCTTTATTAAGAATTGTAACCGCTTTTTTAAGACTCTCCTTGTTCAGGACATAGGCTATGCGAATTTGATTAAGTCCAACACCTGGCGTTGAATAAAAACCAGCAGCAGGCGCTACCATAACTGTTTCTCCATCGAGATCATAGCTTTCCAAGAGCCATTGTGCAAAAGCATCCGAATTGTCTACAGGTAACTCTGCAATACAATAAAATGCACCTTTTGGTCGGGCAACTTTTACCCCTTCAATCTTATGTAGTTCGTCAATGAGAATATTTCGTCTTTCAACATATTCCTCAATAACCTCATCAAAATAGGATTGCGGTGTGTCTAAAGCAGCCTCGCTGGCTATCTGTGCATAAGTTGGAGGGCTTAACCTTGCCTGAGCGAACTTCATTGCAGTACTTATGACCTCCTTGTTTTTGGATACTATACAACCAATTCTTGCTCCACACATGCTATATCGTTTAGAAACGGAATCAATCATAATAGCATTGTCTTCTAGATCTTCCTCTTCCATTACGGAATAGTGCTCAGCACCATCATAAGCAAATTCGCGATATACTTCATCTGCAATAAGGAAAAGATCATGTTCTCTTACAATGGCTGCAAGTTTCTTTATTTCTTCTTTGCTATATAAATAGCCAGTAGGATTGCCAGGATTACAAATAAGAATTGCCTTTGTTCGCGGCGTAATCAACTTTTCAAACTCCTCAATGGCCGGCAATGCAAAGTTGTCTTCTATCTTTGAGATTACTGGCACAACCTTTACTCCTGATGCCGTTGAGAAACCATTGTAATTCGCATAAAATGGCTCTGGAATGATAATTTCATCACCTTCATCCATAATGCTTCCAAAAGTAAAGAAAAGCGCTTCACTTCCTCCAGTGGTTACAATGATGTCATGGGCTGAGACCTCAATATCATTCTTGGCATAATATGCAGCGATTTTAGTTCTGTATTCTTCAGATCCTTCGGAACGACTATATGCAACAATTTCAAGATCATTGTTTTTTACGGCATTAAGCGCTACTTCAGGAGTTTTGATGTCTGGTTGGCCGATATTCAAGTGATAAACCTTAATACCTCTTTTCTTGGCATCTTCAGCATAGGGAACCAATTTCCTTATTGGTGATTGAGGCATTGCTTTACCTTTATTTGAAATCGATGGCATATATTAAATTTTTGCCTTGCAAAGTTGCAAAAAAATATCTTAAACTTTTGATAATTCAAGCTAACAGATCATGTAGTATTCGTAACTTCTTGAATAACTAAACTTATGACTATAGCTGTATGAGATCGTCATTTCTCGTAATTCTTGCGCTAATCCTTAATTTTCAGGCTTATTCTCAAGGGTCGTTCATCCTTAAGAACAAAGCAGCAAGTCATAAGATCAAATTCGAACTAATTAATAATCTCATTGTTTTCCCAGTAGAAATAAATGGGGTCGAGCTTTCCTTTTTATTAGATACTGGAGTTAGTAAACCCATAATTTTCAATAGTCTTGAGGGCATTGATACACTGGAAGTCCATGATACTGAGAAAATATTCCTAAGAGGACTTGGTGAAGGAAAGCCGATTGAGGCTTTAAAATCCAAGAGAAACTTATTTAAGGTCGGAGATGCCTTGAATGTCAACCAAACGCTTTATATCATTTTCGATACGTCGATGGATTTCGCCCCCAGACTCGGCATTCCCGTCCACGGAATTATTGGTTATGACCTTTTCAAGGATTTTGTCGTTGAAATCAATTATACGTCAAAGTTCATAAAACTACATGACCCTAAGAAATACAGGTCTAAATCATGCAGGAAGTGTGAATCAATGGGCCTCGAATTCTATAACCTTAAGCCTTATTTAGAAGCTGTAATTGAGGTAAATGATGAAAATATTCCTGTAAAATTACTTATCGATTCAGGCGGCAGTGATGCGCTCTGGTTATTTGAAGATGAGAACAAAAAGGTATCGGGGCCAGAATCGTATTTCGAAGATTTTCTTGGCAGTGGATTAAGCGGTAGTATTTATGGCAAGCGCTCAAAGATCGATCAACTTAAACTAGGGAAGTTCACTTTTAAGGATGTCAATGTAGCATTTCCGGATTCAGTATCAATCCGCCATGCAAAAAAGTTCGTAGAGAGAAATGGATCTATTGCTGCGGAATTATTAAAGCGATTCAATCTTGTTTTCGATTATGGTCGAAAAACACTCTTGCTAAAAAGGAACGGATACTTCAAAGAGCCCTTCCATTACAATAAAAGTGGAATTTCCTTGGAATATGGCGATGTTCGTTTGGTAAAGGAAGAACAAACACGTAACGCAGGTAAATACGCTACTCCGAGGACAGATGTTAAGGGAAGCACACCAATTATCTTGGTAACAACTTTTAAGTATTCGTTCAAACCTGCATTTACAATTGTTCAATTAAGGAAGGACTCTCCTGCTTTAAGGGCGGGACTTCAATTAAATGATGTTATTCTTTCAGTTAACAATAAACCAAGTCATGAATTTACCTTGCAGGAAATGATTGAGAATTTTTATGGAAGGGATGGTACAATGGTGAAACTAAAGATCGATAGGGATGGCAAGGAAATGGTTTTTGAATTCAGGCTAGAACCCATCTTAAAAAAGAAAAGCCCTTCAAACTGAAGGGCTTTTAAATAATCTTGAACTTTTTTATTGATTCGATTTATCTGCTAATGCGTTCTTTTTCTTCTCAAGAACACTTTTCTTATCAGGATCGATTACGTTACCCTTAATTTTAAGAGCAACAGTAGGTGTCTCTGCATTAGAAAGAACTGTTATGGTCTTACGAATCGGCATGACACGTTTAGTATCGTATTTAACTTGTATTTCTCCAGTTTCACCTGGCATAATAGGACCTTCTGGTTTTTTAGGAACCGTACAACCACAAGTTGAAGATACTTTTGATATGATCAAAGGTGCATCTCCTGTATTCGTAAATTCGAAAGTCCTAAGGCCATCAGCACCTTTTTCAATAGTTCCATAGTCTATGACATCCGTCTTGAACTCGATCTTGGCTACCTTTTCCTGGGCAAGGGATCCGAAGCTGATCAGTCCTACAAATAAAATTGTAATTAAATTTTTCATCACTCTCATTTTAGATTTGAATTGTAAACTTACTCACTTTTTGCTCATTCTGCAAAAATATTGGATGTAATGCACTCTTTGTTAACACATTTAAATCATCCTTATAATTTCTCAGAAAAAAATATATAAGTACTTTTGCACATTAAGTTCCAAAAATCGTTCCAAAGTATGCAAATTCCATCGAAATATGATGCTTCCAAGGTTGAAGACAAATGGTATGAGTACTGGTTGAAAAACGAGTATTTCCATTCTGAACCTGACGAAAGGGAGCCATATACCATTGTAATTCCACCTCCAAACGTAACGGGAGTGCTACATATGGGACATATGCTTAATAACACCTTACAGGATGTATTAATACGTCGAGCCCGATTATTAGGAAAAAATGCGTGTTGGGTGCCTGGAACAGACCATGCTTCGATTGCTACAGAAGCTAAAGTTGTGGCCAAGCTCAAGCAAGAAGGCATCAATAAAAACGGACTGACACGAGAAGAATTCTTGGAACATGCCTGGGAATGGACACATAAACATGGCGGAATCATCTTAGAACAGCTTAAGAAACTTGGTGCTTCCTGTGATTGGAGACGAACAAAGTTCACAATGGATGACGATCTGTCCGAATCCGTCATAGATACTTTCATAGATCTTCATGAAAAAGGCTTGATATACAGAGGTTATCGGATGGTAAATTGGGATCCAGAAGCACAAACAACCTTGTCGGATGAGGAAGTCATTCATGTTGAGCGAACTGACAAATTATATTATGTAAATTATCAGATAGAAGGTGAAAACGAGACTGTAACAATAGCTACTACTAGGCCAGAAACCATTTTAGGAGATACAGCAGTATGTGTAAACCCAAACGATGAGCGATTTTCTCATTTAAAGGGCAAGAATGTAATTGCACCTATTTGTAATCGCGTGGTGCCTATTATATTGGATGATTATGTCGATATGGAATTCGGTACTGGTTGCCTTAAGATTACACCTGCTCATGATGTTAATGACAAGGAAATAGGAGAGCGGCACGACCTGGAAGTAATAGATATCCTTAATGATGATGCCTCTTTGAACCATTACGGATTACAGTTCCAGGGCATGGATCGTGTTGCGGCAAGGGAGGCTGCAGCCAAGGAACTCGATAAACTTGGAGTTCTGGCAAAAACAGAACCATATACCCATAAAGTAGGCACTAGCGAACGGACAGGTGCAGTTATTGAACCGAAAATATCGGCGCAGTGGTTCTTGAAGATGAAAGACCTGGCAAAGCCAGCTTTGGATAATGTCATGAATGACACGATTCAATTCCATCCTTCGAAATTCAAGAATTCCTATAGGCACTGGATGGAAAATGTCCGTGATTGGAATATATCACGTCAATTGCTTTGGGGACACCAGATCCCAGCCTATTTCTTTGGTGAGGGAGTCAATGATTTTGTTGTGGCAAAAACAATTGAGGAAGCGCTATCCTTAGCACAAGAGAAAACCAATAACGCCTCATTAAAAGAATCTGATCTGAGGCAAGACCCAGATGTGGTCGATACTTGGTTCTCGTCGTGGTTATGGCCTATTAGCGTTTTTGATGGCATACGGAATCCAGACAATGCAGAGATTAATTATTATTATCCTACCAACGACCTTGTTACCGCACCAGAAATCATGTTCTTTTGGGTGGCAAGAATGATTATTGCAGGCTACGAGTATCGTGGAGATATGCCATTCAAGAATGTGTATTACACAGGTATCGTTCGCGACAAGCAAGGCCGAAAAATGAGCAAATCCTTGGGTAATTCGCCGGATCCCATCGAGCTCATGAATAAATATGGCGCCGACGGGGTGCGTGTTGGTATGCTTTTGTGCTCTCCTGCGGGCAATGACCTGCCTTTTGACGAAGATCTTTGCCAGCAAGGCAAGGCATTTGCCAACAAGGTTTGGAATGCCTTTAGATTGATCAAAGGATGGGAGGTTGCGGATATAGCACAACCAGAATCGTCAAAGGTGGCACTTGAGTGGTTTGAAGCCAAGTTCCAAGATACATTGGAAACCATAGAGAGTCATTACAGTAAATACCGAATCAGTGATGCACTGATGGAAACCTACAAATTGATCTGGAACGATTTCGCCTCTTGGTTATTGGAAATCGTAAAACCGGCATACCAACAACCGATCGATAAGATCACTTTTGGCGCTGTTATCGCCATCCTTGAAGATAATCTTAGGATCTTGCATCCATTCATGCCTTTCTTGACTGAAGAGATTTGGCACCATATTGCAGAAAGATCTTTGGAAGAGGCATTGATTATTTCTAGTTGGCCCAAGACCAAGAAAACCGATAGACAGTTGATCGCGGATTTTGACTTTACTACGGAAGTCATTTCTGGCATAAGGACGATACGCAAGCAAAAGAACATCGCTTTTAAAGATGCCATTGCATTGTCTGTGCTTGATAATGAAAAGGCTTCTAGAACCTTCGAATCCGTTATCATTAAATTGGGTCATATCTCAGAATTGACTTATACCAAAGATAAAGTAGAAGGCGCCTTGACCTTTCGTGTAAAAAGCAATGAGTACTTCGTACCTATGCAAGACAGTATCGATGTTGAGGCTGAGATAAAGAAACTCACCGAAGAGCTTAATTATAC
>JABDMQ010000385.1 GCA_013001365.1 Flavobacteriaceae bacterium | reverse complement strand
TTCATTAAGCTTCATTTTCTAGGGTTGCTGACGCTACCTGAGCTTCTCTATCAATTTTCTTTACGAGTCCTTGCAGGACTTTTCCTGGCCCAACCTCCGTGAACAAGGTAGCACCATCCGTAATCATTTGTTGTACAGACTGTGTCCAACGAACTGGAGCGGTTAGCTGAGAAATTAAGTTCGCTTTTATTTCTGCTTCATCAGTAACGGCATTGGCAGTTACATTTTGATATATCGGACAATTTGGTTTGCTAAAGGTCGTATTTTCGATGGCTGCCGCCAATTCTTCGCGAGCTGGTTCCATAAGTGGCGAATGAAACGCACCGCCAACTGGCAAGACCAAAGCGCGTCGTGCGCCTTCTTCTTTTAAAGTTTCACAGGCTCTGTTAATGGCCTCGATTTCACCAGAAATAACCAATTGCCCAGGGCAATTGTAATTGGCCGCAACAACGATACCTTCCGTTGTAGCACATATTTTCTCAACGATGTCATCTTCAAGCCCGAGGACAGCTGCCATAGTACTTGGTTGTAATTCACAAGCTTTTTGCATGGCTTGAGCACGTTGCGAAACGAGTCGTAATCCATCTTCAAAAGTCAGGGCGTCATTGGCAACCAATGCAGAGAATTCCCCTAGTGAATGACCTGCTACCATATCAGGTTGAAAGCGTTCACCCAAAGTCTTGGCAAGAATAGTAGAATGCAAGAATATTGCTGGCTGCGTAACCTTTGTTTCCTTCAAGGCATCCGCATCACCTTCAAACATAATATCAGTGATATGGAATCCTAAAATATCATTTGCATCTTCAAAAAGGTGCTGTGCATCTTCTGAAGCTTCGTATAGGTCTAGACCCATTCCAGTGAATTGCGCTCCCTGTCCGGGAAATACATATGCATTCATAATGTGATTGTTTTAACGGCGCAAAAATAGGAATAATATGAACAATTGTTGCTTTGAAACCAACTTTCGGAACTATAACAAAAGAGCGGGATAATTAATCAATGACCGTTTTTTTCTTCAAATTGAATCTGCGAACATATCCTAAACTGAATTCAGAGAAATCCGCCTGCCCCAAATTGGCATTGATATGGGCGCCGAAAAACACATTATGTCTCGGATGATCATTGGTGTTCAATACATAATATTTAATGCCCAATCTGCTGGAAACAGTGCGTTTAAGTTTATAATAATCGTTAAGCTCCTCCAGGACATAAGCTATTTGAGGTTCGCCATCTACCATTCTGATCCAGGTGTAGCCTTGAGACAATTGCCAATCGATCTTGTAGAAAGGTTTATAGAAGTTGATACCGAGGTTAAACTCAATACCAACATGATTCATCAAGATCTCTGCCGTTCCAAAAGCCCCGAAATTGGTCGCATACCTAAAAGGGTGATCAATATATTCAGGGACTTGCTCTTCGACCTGATCGCCTCTATTCTTGATATGGTCGTAGTATTTCTCGTAGAAGCGATAATACAGACCACCTCCGAATTTAAAAGTACCATTGATGATCTTGCCGTAAGCAGCTGCCACTGAGAACACCTCTTTCTTGTCGTTGAAGGCTTGCGACAATACATTTTGGCCTATACCTGTTCTTAGCGAGAAATAGGTCTGGGTCAATCTTGTGGTATCCTTGATTATTCGCCGTTCTGATTGTAATTGGTCTTTTAACTGGAACTGAGAAGAGACACTCAGCAAAAAGGAATTAAGGCCTTGGTTGGGCAGTCTTATATGGCCATTGGAATGATGAAGGTATCCTAAGCCAATTCTACTTTGAGTCTTGAAAAGCTTGAAGGCATCATAATAAAAAAAGGATTTAAAGGACCAATTGAGTTTAGTACTTATTCCTTTATTAAAAGGGTTGTCCAGTATATCATATTGGGTGTCCATATACGACATTCCCATTCCCATTAAAATACTTAGCGTTTTGTCTTTTTTGGTTTTAAGTAAATCCATTTGAATGGTAGGCATTATCGTAAAGGCCTTGCCGATCAATTCCGAGTTTCCAAAATCGGAAAAACCTAGGGATAAACCGGTTTGAGGATATTTCAGTTCTCTTGCCCAAAGTTCTTCATCAGAATCATGATTCCTGCTGAAATTCAAGTAAAACCCTGTTTGCAGCCCACTATCTGGAAAACCAGTATTGGCCTCCATGGTCTTGCCAA
>JABDMQ010000384.1 GCA_013001365.1 Flavobacteriaceae bacterium | reverse complement strand
AACAAAGGAAACATCAAAAGCTATCAATGCTAATAAACTGGAGGGGTCAGGATCCACATGCACAAATTTGGTTACACATCAATTAGAACGGAAGGTCATCATCGCCTATAGGCTCTTCAACCTTGGTGGCTGGATCTGGAGTCTTTTCTTGGGCTGATGATGTAGTTGGTTGATTGACCTGACTTTCTTTTTTTGTTGAAAGAAAAGTGAATTCTGTACATTGAACTTCTGTTGAATAGCGGTCTTGACCTTTATCATCCTGCCATTTACGCGTTTTCAATCGACCTTCAATGTAAACCTTGTCTCCTTTCGATAAATACTTTTCACATATTTCCGCAGCCTTATTCCTTACCACCACATTATGCCACTCAGTATTGGTAACACGTTCGTTGGTTTGTTTATTGGTATAGGTCTCATTCGTAGCTAACGGAAACCGTCCAACGCAGCCGCCACCTTCAAAATAATGCATTTTTATTTCATCTCCGAGATGCCCAATGAGCATAACCTTATTTAAAGTTCCTGACATATTGTTTTTTGTTAAGTTGACAAATTTAGTGGTTCTATATTGACCATTCTAAATTTAGTGAAAAATAATGATCATCGAAAATCTACAATCTCACAACCATTAATTAATTGGCCCAGAATTCTTCAATGAAATTATTTATGAGAATGGGTACGGGATACCTTCTTATACTTGTTAAAGGGATGGTTTTTTTTGCCAAAGCATCTATTTCTACAATCCAGAATTTGGTATAAAGATGTTGATGCGATAACTTATGAATGATATCCTTATCATTGAAGAGCTTGATCTTCCCATTCTCCGTTTCAATTAACTCCTTGAATTTTTGATGCTTCTTAAGAGTATTCATGGTTAGGCTTCTATCAGACTCTATTAATGGGAATTGATAAAGGTTTTGCCAAATGCCATTTCCTTGTCGTTTCTCAAGGACTGTTTCTTCGTTATTTGAAACCAAGACAACGTAGTTAAAATATTTCTTCTTCACTTTGGCCTTCTTGATCTTGATTGGAAGTCGAGCGGTCATTTCATTCTTAAGAGCATAACATCCTTCATGAAGTGGGCAAACCGAACAATCTGGATTGTTTGGCTTGCATTGTCTTGCACCAAATTCCATTATAGCTTGATTGTGGTCACCCGGATTTGACCTGTCAAGAACTTTCTGAGCAATGCTCTTGAATTCCTTAACACCGGCAGAACTGTTGATTGGCGTTAGTATGCCAAAATATCTTGAAAGTACCCTATAAACATTCCCATCGACTACTGCTGAAGGCTCATTAAAGCAAATTGAAGCAATAGCACTTGCCGTATAATCACCAATACCCTTTAATTCCAATAGTTGTTCGTATGAATTCGGGAAGATGCCTTCGAATTCGGAAGCAATGCGTTTTGCAGTGAAATGAAGGTTCCTTGCTCTTGAATAATAGCCAAGGCCTTGCCATAATTTCAATACCTTTTCTTCCGAAGAATTTGCAAGGTCAAAAACCGTCGGGAATGTCTTTACAAAAACTTCATAATAAGGTAGTCCCTGTTTGATTTGAGTTTGCTGAAGAATGATCTCAGATAACCATATCTTATATGGATCTTTAGTCAATCTCCAAGGCATCATTCTCTTATTAATTGAGTACCAACGTGTTAAAGTATTTGTGAAGTTCATCGGTATTTTTTGATAAACAGCTAAAATAAACGTTTATACGCTTAAATTTTAGTGTATTATACTTGATATTTAGAAAAAATAAAACAATATTTGCATCCCTTTAATTTTTATAGATAACCCAATAAATAACTAAATTATGACTAAAGCTGACATTGTAGCAAAGATTTCTGAGAAACTAGGAATTGAAAAAGGCGACGTACAGGCAACTGTAGAGACATTTATGAATGAGGTAAAGAATTCCTTGGAAAGTGGTGATAATGTTTACCTAAGAGGATTTGGAAGTTTCATCGTAAAGACAAGAGCAGAAAAAACAGGTAGGAATATTTCTAAGAATACTACTATCAAGATTCCAGCTCATAATATCCCGGCATTCAAACCAGCCAAAGTTTTCGTAGAAGGTGTCAAGAAAAACGTTGAAGTTTAATCAATACAAAATAACACTGATTTATGCCAAGTGGTAAAAAACGGAAAAGACACAAGGTAGCGACGCATAAGCGTAAGAAAAGAAGACGCGCTAATCGTCATAAAAAGAAAAATTAATTACGAAAAAGTAGTTTAAAAGCTACTTTTTCATTTTTATAGCATAATACGTTCTTTGAATTTTAATCCATGACAATCGTCTTATTACCTTAACGAGGTTATGGATTTCACGGATCATTCCCGATTGTTATCGGGAACCTGTGTAAAAAATATTGTATAATCCATCTGTACATAATATGTATGGATAAAAATTAACTACATGAATGAATTGATCATTAGATCTAGTTCTAACAACGATGTTGATTTTGCCTTATTAAAAGATGGAAAGTTAATTGAATTACATAAAGATGAAGACAGTAACAAGTTTTCCGTTGGCGATGTGTTCTTTGCCAAGATACGGAAATCTGTTCCAGGACTAAATGCGGCCTTCGTGAACGTGGGCTATGAGAAAGATGCATTCTTGCATTATCATGACCTTGGTCCTAAACTTCCTTCTCTTTTAAAATTCATAAAAAGTGTAAGCACAGGTAGACTTAAAGATTATTCTTTAAAGAATTTCCCTTTCGAAAAAGATATTGATAAAAACGGTAGTATATCAAACGTTTTAAAATCAAATCAATCTACATTAGTACAAATCGTAAAAGAACCTATATCCACTAAAGGGCCGCGTATAAGCTCGGAGCTTTCAATAGCTGGTAGATATATTGTTCTTGTGCCTTTTTCTGATAGAATTTCGGTTTCACAGAAAATTGAGACCAAAGAAGAAAAAGACAGACTGAAACGATTGGTAAGAAGCATCACTCCTAAAGGATTTGGTGTCATTATCCGTACTGTTGCAGAAGGCAAAAAAGTAGCAGAACTAGATAAAGATTTACAAGATACACTCAGTCGTTGGACGACAATGTGTAAAAAGCTACGAAATGCCAAGCCTCCGAGTAAAGTACTTGGAGAGATGAATAAGGCTTCTTCAATTTTAAGAGATATCTTCAACGACAGTTTTACAAGCATTGTTGTAGATAATGAGACGCTTTATTGGCAAATAAGAGATTACCTGCGAGAAATCGCACCCAAGAAAGAATCAATCGTAAAGTTGCATAAGTCCAACGTACCGATTTTTGAAAAATACGGTATTGAAAGACAGATCAAGACCTCCTTTGGAAAGACCGTTTCGATGGCCAAGGGTGCTTATTTGATCATTGAACACACTGAAGCATTGCATGTAATTGATGTAAACAGTGGCAATAGATCGAATAAAGCCAAGAACCAAGAGGAGACTGCATTAGAAGTTAATTTAATAGCTGCCACGGAAATGGCCCGACAATTGCGATTGCGCGATATGGGCGGAATTATCGTGATAGATTTCATTGACTTGACTAAGGCAGAGAACAGGCGAAAGCTTTTTAATCATCTTCGAGATGAAATGAAAGATGACAGGGCAAAACATAAGATCCTGCCGCCAAGTAAGTTTGGATTGATCCAGATAACTAGGCAGCGAGTAAGGCCAGAAATAGAAATCAAGACCAAAGAAGAAAATCCTGATAATATTAATGGCAGTGAGGTAGAAGCTCCTATAGGACTTGTACAGAAAATTACTCATGACCTTGAGCAACTTTTCAAGAAAGACTATAAAAAGGTGACCTTGAACACGCACCCTTTTATAGCAGCCTATTTAACTAAAGGCTTTCCATCTGTGCGTTCCAAATGGTTTTTGGACCACAAGAAATGGGTAAAAATTCAACCTAGAGATGCTTACACGTATTTAGAGTATCATTTTTTAGATAAAAATGGTAAGAAAATTAGAGTTAAATAAAAATAAGCCTATCCGATTCGGATAGGCTTTTTTGTTTGTATAAAACAACTCAAAATATTACTTTTTTAGTCAGCACCTTACCATCAGCCAAAGTGGCCTTTACAATAATAATAGAGTTTTTAATTTGGTCTATATTAAATCTTTCAGTACCAGATAATAATTCGTCGATTTCAATATCGTAAAGTTGTCTTCCTAATAAGTCAAGGATTTCAACATTGCTTATAATGCTGTTGTATGATGTAGTGAACAATACAGAATTCACTTCTTTCTTTGTGATGATCAACTCTTCACCCATAGAATAATCAATTAGATCGGTCTTCAATACCAATTCAAAACGAGTATTAAAAACTCCTTGTTCACTATTGAAGCGGTACTCTCCATTACTTAGATCATGCTCGACATCCAAAACTTTGTCAACAAGGAATATTTCAGAAGATTCAAGACGCCCTTCAACATTCTCAATGGAGATCTTGTACTCATTATCACCTTCGACTAGATTCTTGATCCCTAATGGAATGATTTCTTCTTCGCTTATAGGTTCCCTGCCCTGAATGGCGAATCTTTCATCATCAACCAATGAATAGAATGAAATAAGGCTGCCACCATCCAGTCTTTTACCATCATATGACCTATCGATTCCATTAGTGGCACCC
>JABDMQ010000378.1 GCA_013001365.1 Flavobacteriaceae bacterium | reverse complement strand
GATTATAAAGGCATTAAGATCGATCTTATCTATTTCAGTATGAAGTTTTGCTAATTCCAGACGGGTAACAACGGTATAGATTATGTCTTTATCATAGCTGGTCCCTTTGCTGTCTAGTCCGCCTTTACCGGCATATATGGTACAGGCACGACCTAGTTTTTCGGTGAGCATGATCCTTAGTTCTTCGTGTTTGTCCGATATGATCGTCACCCCGACATACTCTTCAACACCATCAACCACAAAATCTACGGTGCGAGCGGCTACCAGATAAGTGAGTATTGCATAAAGAGCAATTTCTATTGAAAGCAAATAAGCGCCCACAGAGAAAATAATGATGTTTATAAGCAGTAGGACATCTCCAACGGTTATCGATAATTTTCTGCTTAGGTATATGGCGAGAACTTCTGTACCATCGATGACACTGCCACCTCTCATGGCCATCCCAATACCAAGACCAAGGAAAAATCCGCCAAAAACTGCTATAAGCAGCTTGTCTTGAGTGATTATTGGGTAATTGATCGTGTGTACAACTACTGAAAGAACAATTATGGCCACCAAGCTCTTAACTGCGAATTTTACACTAAAGGTCTTTGCACCAAGAACCAAGAATGGAATATTTACCAGGATCAATAAATATTCAAGTGGGATATCCGAGATGTTTCGCAATAGGAGAGATATTCCTGTTGCACCACCATCAATGAAATCATTTGGTAATAAAAAAC
The DNA here is from genome assembly GCA_013001365.1 of Flavobacteriaceae bacterium. Classification (GTDB taxonomy): domain Bacteria; phylum Bacteroidota; class Bacteroidia; order Flavobacteriales; family Flavobacteriaceae; genus JABABD01. Next base: position 3,189 of record JABDMQ010000378.1, on the reverse strand, counting down.
TCCTTAATCCAAAGCCAGCAGAGAAAACACCAATAATTATATATGCATATTCCTTGATTGCGTGTACAAGTTCAACTTGTAAATTCCTTACGACAGAAACGATCTGCCTGTTGTTTATCGATCTAGCATCCGAGGTTTTGGATCGCAATCGTTTTCTGGCAACACTAATAAGAAGTTTAGAAATAAACTGATTCATCCAAATAGTGAGATTAGTGCCAATTGATCATAAAATATTTTATTTTGGCTTTGCCAGGAATCATGGTTTTATCGATTTGCAATTGCATGTCGAATCTAGCATTTGCAGGGAGTTCTTTTTTATCGATGGTAAAAGAGGCATTGATCTCATTTACGGAAACGACCACGGAGTTTATAAGATTATCTATTCTTGAAATAGAATAGTTATCCATAATATCCTTGAAGGTGCTCAGAAGAGAGAGGTTCTTTTCTGTCTTGAAGCGGTCATCCATAATTCGGATATTCTCAATAATAGCCGTAGAATCCAATGCCTGTGAAGGCGTTAATTCCAGTAATTTATCACCACCTTTTTCATAGATATCAATAGTATTGATACCTCCTGTAAACTCATCACCTCCAATGAACCTAACTACAGAATCGTTCTTGTATATGGTTTCCAGTTCTCGAACTTGAGTAGAGTCTGTAAGCATGCCAACATTCTGTTTTTGGATAAGGAATGGATCCTGGGGCTGCTCGCAACTTGCGAAAACCAACGTGATAACCACCAAAGCGATTAAAATGTAATTCTTCATACCTACTTGATTTTCTTGAGTACTGAAAACACACCTCTAATAAATGTGGCACTGGTCAATACCTTGATAATCGGGTTTTGGCGTGTACTTCTTCTAGATGAAGTTCGTCTTGTGGAAGCCTTGCGTTCCTTCTCTTTTTCGACTCGTTCTTCTTCTTTTTTGGCTTCAGCTTCAACTTTTTCGATTTTTTCGTTAAGCATCTCGTAGGCACTTTCACGATCGACCTCCTTGTTATATTTCCTGACCAATTTTGAGCTAGCGATCAAGTCTGCTAATTCAGAATCCGAGAGTATGTCCATTCGGCTCATCGGTGCTCGCATCATGGTCGCTGCTAATGGTGTAGGTCGCCCTTTTTCATCAAGCGCCGAAACGAGTGCTTCGCCAATTCCCAGTGATGTCAAGACTTCAGTAGTGTCGTAATAATCTGTATCAGGATAATTCTGTGCTGTGAGTTTAATGGCTTTACGGTCTTTTGCTGTGAATGCTCTTAAAGCGTGTTGGACTTTTAGGCCCAACTGACTCAATACCGCCTCTGGCACATCTGTTGGATTCTGGGTAACAAAGTACAGGCCGATGCCTTTGGATCGAATAAGTTTGACGATACTTTCAATTTGGTTTAACAGGGCCTTGGACGCTTCATTGAAGATCAAGTGGGCTTCATCAATGAACATGATCAATTCCGGACGTCCCGAATCTCCTTGTTCTGGAAATGTTGAATAGATCTCAGCCAACAAACTCAACATGAAGGTCGAAAATAACTTTGGCCTGTCTTGTATATCTGTAAGCCTTATGATATTGATGTAACCTCTACCATTATCGTCGACCCTTACAAGGTCGTCTACGTCAAATGAGGTTTCTCCAAAAAATAATTCGCCTCCTTGTTGTTCCAATTCAACGACCTTACGTAAAATAGCTCCAGTCGAAGCTGTAGAGATTCGCCCATAGGCATCTTGAAATTCCTTCTTCCCTTCTTGTGTAGCATATTGCAGGATCTTCTTGAAATCCTTTAAGTCCAACAATGGTAACTTATTGTCGTCGCAATACTTGAAAATTACTGCTACAACCCCGGATTGTGCATTAGAAAGGTCCAAGATCCTTGATAATAATACAGGTCCGAATTCACTAACCGTCGCTCTTAATCTAACACCGTCTTGTTCAGATAATGTCATGATCTCGACCGGAAATCTTTTTGGTTCGAACGGTAATCCTATTTTTTCGTGACGCTCATCAATTTTTGGGTGTCCTGGACTTGGCTGAGCGATTCCACTCAGGTCTCCCTTGATATCCATCAACAAGACAGGAACACCTTTATCACTAAGATTCTCAGCCAGGACCTGCAAGGACTTTGTCTTTCCAGTCCCTGTTGCACCAGCGATCAGCCCATGACGGTTCATTGTTTTTAGGGGAATCTTCACGTGGGCATTGGTCACTGTTTCACCATCCAGCATGGCTGCTCCAACGGTTATAGAGTCACCTTTAAAGGTATTACCCTCGGTGATCATATTGAAAAATTCGTCTTTTTTGCTCATGGAGATTAAATTTGGTTAAAAATAAAGAATCCTATCCAAAAACTAAGGTGAATGAATTACTTTTAAAGGTGTAATCCAATTATTGAATGAAAACACTTCTTAAATTATCGTTGTTATTTATTTTGATGTTTAGTCTTGCGTGCAAGGAAAGTCATGATACATTACCAATTTTTCATGAATCTCATGAACCAAAAAAACTGGATGCCCCATTCTCTGATGTTGTTGAAGTTGGGAATACCTTGTATTTGGCCGGTCAGATCGGTATGGATCATTCTGTAAGGAAGTTGGTCGATGGTGGTATTGAGGCGGAAACAAGGCAGGTCATCAAGAATATTGAGGCGGTACTGCAGCAACATGGCTCATCGCTGGATAAGGTGGTGAAATGTACGGTCATACTGAGCGATATCAATGATTTTGCGGCTTTCAACGACGTTTACAAGACCTATTTTTCGAATAAGCCAGCTCGTACAACGTTTGCTGCTTCTGGCCTCGCAGCCAATGCGAAAATCGAGATTGAATGCATTGCCGTGAAGTAGTTAATGACTATTTTTGCAGGCCATGAAGACAGAGATACAAGAGCAAGTAGATAAAGGGATAATGTTGCCTTTAATGGAAGAATTCTATACCATTCAGGGTGAGGGCTACCATAAAGGAACTGCTGCATATTTTGTTCGTATTGGAGGTTGTGATGTAGGTTGCCATTGGTGTGATGTCAAGGAAAGCTGGAATGCTGAATTGCATCCGCCCACGGAGACATCTGAGATTGTTGAAAATGCCATCAAGTACAGCGATACGGTCGTTGTTACAGGAGGTGAGCCCTTGACCTGGGACATGACCGAGCTTACAAAGCAGCTCAAGTCAAAAGGCCTTCAAGTACATATCGAGACATCTGG
>JABDMQ010000374.1 GCA_013001365.1 Flavobacteriaceae bacterium | reverse complement strand
AACAAATACTTCAGATAGAAGAAAAATTCACGAATCACTAGAAAATGGCGAATTACAGATACTAATTGGCACTCATGCATTGATTGAAGATAAGGTAAAATTCAAGAATTTAGGGCTGGCAATTATTGATGAGCAACATCGATTTGGAGTTGCACAAAGAAGTAAATTGTGGCAAAAAAATACATCTCCTCCACACATCTTGGTTATGACCGCAACACCAATTCCAAGAACCTTGGCAATGTCTGTTTATGGTGATCTCGATATGTCCATTATCGATGAATTGCCACCAGGTAGAAAACCGGTGAAAACAGTTCATAGATTTGACAAGAATCGATTGAAGGTTTTTGGCTTTATTCGCGATGAGATCAAAAAAGGAAGGCAGGTCTATATAGTCTATCCATTGATTCAAGAGAGCGAAAAATTGGATTATAAGGATTTAATGGATGGCTACGAGAGCGTTGTACGCGATTTTCCACAACCTGAATACCAAGTGTCTATCGTACACGGAAAAATGAAACCTGAGGCAAAAGAATACGAAATGCAACGATTCGTGGAAGGAAAAACCCAAATTATGGTCGCTACAACGGTTATTGAGGTCGGGGTAAATGTACCTAACGCCTCAGTAATGATCATTGAAAGTGCAGAGCGATTCGGGTTATCACAACTGCACCAATTACGTGGTCGGGTTGGTCGAGGTGCCGACCAAAGCTATTGTATTCTTATGACCAGTCATAAATTAAGTAATGATAGCAAGGTTCGATTGGAAACAATGACCAGGACCAATGATGGATTTGAAATTGCCGAGGTGGATCTTAAATTACGTGGACCAGGTGATATCATGGGCACACAACAAAGTGGCGTGCTTAATCTTAAAATTGCTGATATCGTAAAGGACCGAGACATTTTGAAGCATGCGCGTTTTTATGCACAACAAATATTGAAACAAGATCCGAGCCTAGCTAATCAAGAGAATAAGGTGTTATTAAATACCTATAAGCAACTCAGTAAATACAAGAACATCTGGAATTACATTGGATAAACTCCCTCCTAATTCATTATCTTCATAACGTCATGAATCTTCAAGAATCATTAAAAGGCTATTATAACGAAGAAGGTCAGTTCGATCGCTTGCCAGGAAAGCGTCAAAAGCAAAAACAAGCACTTATGCTAGAGGCTTTGGCAAGCTATTTCGATAAGGACAGACGCTACACAGAGCGTGAGGTCAACCATATATTAAACAAGTATCATACGTTTAACGACCCTGCATCCTTAAGACGACTTATGTTAGGCATGAAACTTCTTGATCGCACATTGGATGGTAAGGTGTATTGGCGCATTTAGTTAACTCGAGTCTTAAAGATCTTTGAGGGCATCTCGGTGAATTTCCGTATCTTATAAGTGAAAAAATCGATTCAACTGCTCAACATGGAAGACCTCGAACGGCATATTTCCATTATCATCTTTGCAGACATTGTTGGCTACTCCTCCATGATGCAAACCAATGAGTCTGAAGCACTTTCGAAGCTCAAGCATTTTGAAGACGTTCTTGAAGCACAAACCAAGAAACATGACGGTGAGATTATAAAAGCCTATGGCGATGGATGTCTCATGTTGTTCTCCAGTGCCATCAACGCCATAAAATGCGCTAGGGCAATCCAAAAAAAATTACAAAAGGCGCCACGAGTACCTTTACGAATTGGCATTCACGTCGGTGAAATTGTCCGGAAGGGACATGATATCTTTGGTGATGGTGTAAATATTGCCTCGCGCATAGAATCGATGGGCGTGCCTAATTCCATCTTGATAAGTGAGGATATTTATTACCAGATCAAGAACCGACCTGAGTTCAAGACCCTTAAACTAGGCGACTTTGCATTCAAGAACATAGATCGAGACATTTCTTTGTATGCGCTATCGAACAAGGGCCTTGCTGTTCCAGAAACAGATGAGATGCAAGGCAAAGGTTCACTGAGCAATAATTCAAAGGGCACTTCCAAAAAGAAAATGAAAGCACTTTGGACAGTCGCTTTAATTCTTGTAGTAGCCATGTCCTATATGGCGTTTCAAGGCCAGTTCTTTGTTACTGATAACGAAACTGAACCTCCTAAGGGCTTGGTGTTTGCCTCTAAGATAGAGGCTAATGGGAAAGCCATAAACCCAGGTACTAATTTTTCGGCTGACATTACCGACCTCTATGCTGTTTTCCGTTCGGATTTGGCACCACCGGGATTTACCATAAATGCCGATAGCATTATTCCTGGAGAATATTATGCTTATCTGAAACGCAATGATGATGCTACATTGAATGAATTTGGATGGCGATGGTATCGCGATTCGGAAGTTGTCAACGATTTTGAAATGGAAATTTCTAACAAGAAAAATATTTGGCTACAACGTTACAATTATAGTGGCGATGGGGTTTTTGGAGAATTTGGACCTGGCACTTACAATATCGTCATTCTCCTTGATGGTAATCCTGCCTTGAGCACCGAATTGATCATCGCTCCTATTTCGGAAGATGCATTGAATAAATGATCACTCAGCCAGTGATTCGTTTACAAAGTCTCGAATTCCTTCTTTAATTCATCATATTTCTCAGGTTGATTCGTGTTACCT
>JABDMQ010000357.1 GCA_013001365.1 Flavobacteriaceae bacterium | reverse complement strand
GAAAGCATGAGCTTGCTGATTCTAATTATTGGATTTGATCGTCAAAAAATATCGTAACTTGAGGTTAAGATCCTTATTATGTCTTTTATCACTAAAATATCACTGCTATCTATGGCGCTAGTCCTTTTCTTGGTGCATAATTGCGTGCATGAAACTGCTACACCTCAAATGGTAGCCAGCGAATCTCCTCCAGAACCAGAAACGATAGTGGCAAATTCCGATCCAGAGTCTTTCGAGGAATGCTCCAAAATCACGCGTAGCGTCCTTATAACACATTGCGGTAGTTGTCACCAAAGTTCGCTCGATACTCATAAGGCTGGTGCGATTGTCATATTTGATCTCGATAAAGGTGCCAATTGGCATACTGACTTAGCTGAGGAACACCTGCATGGCATTGCAAAACGCACTCAAAACAAGAGCACGGTAAGTGAACAACAAAAAGAAGCCATTAGTATTTTCTTGGAATTAAAAGAGTTGGAATTAAATTAACAATAAACTCTTGGCTCTAGATTTTGGTCGGTCGACCAGAGCTCTATTTCCCCAGAATTAATCTCGCGACAATTGACACGTGCTGCATAGTGCTAAACTCTTGACTATTCGTTAATAATTAGGAAAAGTATACAACAAGGGTTTAATTAACATTATCTTGATATTCCTCTATATAATCTATTAATGAGTCTATATTATGCATTAACTCCTTAATCAATCCATGACGTGACACATTAGTCCATAACAAATTTTGGTAAAGTCGAAAGACTCTCTCATTTTTAAAAATGACTTCGAGGTCTTTTGGAAATGGTACCTGCTCATATAATCTTGGGTATTGCCTGTGATCCAAATGTTTGGGATATGGTGTTCCAGCCTCAGGATACCCTTTTTTTCGTTCTAACTGAAAAATTAATTCTTGAGGGCTGAAAATATTATTAAGATTAAAAAATAACCGATGTTCTTCCTTGTTCAAAAATTCAATTTCGGTCACTATGCCATCAAGATTTTGAATGAATTTTAATATTTCCGATCTAAGCTTCTCAGACTGCAAAGAGTTGATATCACCAGACGAAATAAGTGAAAAGGCAGAACTAGCTCTGGATGGATCCTGTTGACTTCTTCTTCTAACTCCTGAATAAATAAATGGTGTTTCTGAAATCCTTCTTAGACTGTGAGAAATTCGCAATCCATCCTTATTCAATTTAACTCGCATTTCATCATCGGATAACCAAAAAATTCTTAAGATGTCACTTATCCCATCAGCATGAAAGTAGTAATTGGTGAAGATGGTATCATTATCGGCACTTAACATTTTTGCAAAGTCCCCTTGTAATTGGTCCTTTGCACTTATAAGGTCTGTCCTTAATTGATCAACATATAAAGCTTCTTTTTGATGTAGATTAGCAACTTCTCGCCAAGAATTTAACTGAAGAGCTATTATTATACCTATAATAATTAAAAAAAGTTCCCCTAAAGCATAAAGAAGATATCTCCTTATGTTTTTGCGCTTGATATAGACATCACGAAAACTACGAAAGAAGCGTGTCACGGTATATTTGATTATAACATATTTATAATCAACAATTTAACAAATTTATTTGAAATAAATAGAATGAGATATTGGCAAATTATGGATCAACTTATTTAATGTTTTCTTGAAACAATTCCAATAAAGGAAAAACTGTAAAGATTCTAACCCTCTTTTCGCAATACCTCCAATGGTGGACTCTTCAATACAGACCTGATATTACTTAAGCCAATGAGCAAGACCAATGCCGTAATGCCTGGCAAGAATACCAAGAATGGCACCCCTGACGGGACAAAAGGTTCTTCAAACAATAAGGTGGCCAATAATTGGCTTCCCACCAAGGACAATAAAATACCTACCAGACTTCCAAGGATTCCTAAGTATAGATATTCCAAGGCTGTTATCTTTAGGATCTGGTTGCCTTTGGCGCCCATAGTTCGTAACAAAACACTTTCTCTTATACGTTGGTATTTGCTGGTGCGTACGGACCCTATGAGTACGATAATTCCAGTAAGTATGCTAAAAAATGCCATGAAATTGATCACCCAGGTCACTTTGTCCAATACATCCTCTATAACTGTATAGATCTGCCTGAGGTCTATGACCGTTACGTTGGGGAAATTCTTCACCAAGGTGCGTTGCAAGCTTGCAGAGCGCGTTTCATCTGGAACATAGGCCGTAATGACATTGAATTGCGGAGCGTCTTCCAGAACACCATCGGGAAACACCACCATAAAATTCATTTGCAAGCGCGACCAGTCCACAGCGCGAACACTACCAACTCTTGTGTTCAATATGACGCCTTGCACATTAAAGGCCACCTCATCACCCACACTCAATTGCGCATTTTCTGCGAGATCATAGGAAATGGAGATCTCCACATCGTCTCCTTCAGAGATCTTGGGCGTCCACTCCCCTTTCTCGATGGTTTCTGAAGCTATAAGGGAGTCGCGATAGGTGGTCCTGAACTCGTGATTGAACACCCAGTTTCGGACTTTCGATGTGGTGTCTTTACGTATTTCGTTCGCTGGCCTGCCATTAATGCTATGCATACGCATTGTTACTATGGATAGCTGGTCTATGATCTTTAGTTCCTGACCTGTGATGGTCTGGGATACATCTTGTTTTTGTTCGGGTTGCACATCTAGCATGATGATATTGGCACTTTCACCACTACCTCCTATGGCTGTTTTTGCCAAAAGAATGTCCTTGGTGAAATACAAGGTGCTTATTAAAAACGTACCAAGTCCGATAGCAAGAATCAAGACCATAGTCTGATTGTTCGGTCTAAATAAATTCAAAAGGCTTTGCCTTGACGTAAATCCCCAGTTGGACGGAAAGAAACGCTTTATCAAATACATTGTCAATGCAGCAATTCCGGCAAGTATTGAAAAGGTAAGAACAACACCTATCACAAAAGCAAAGGCGTAACCCGGACGACGCAACAGCCAAAAGGAAAACGCATACACAAATACCAAAATGGCAACAAAAGTCAGGACCTTGGCTTTCTTAGGGCTCTTGGCTCCATTCTCACTAAGTCTCAGAACTTGCAAAGGCGGGACATACCATGTCTTTAGCAAAGGCAAAAGAGCAAAAAGTATCGACATGAGCAGTCCTAAGAGCAGTCCCATGAAAATGGGTTGCATCGTAATTGTCACTTCAACATCAAAGGGTAGAAATTCCCTAAGGATATATGGGAAGGTTTCTTGAAGTGCCACACCAACGACAGTGCCAATAATGCCACCCAGCAATCCCATTCCTGCCACTTGAATGAGGAAGATCAAGAACGTTTGCCTTCTGGAAGCCCCGATACATTTCAGTACAGCAACTGAAGTGAGTTTTTCCTTGATATAAATATGCACGGAACTGGCAATGCCTATACAACCAAGAAGCAGAGCAATAAAAGCTGCCAAATTCAGGAACTTCCCGAAGTTATCATATCTACGTCCTAAGCGTCTGCTAGTGCTTGTATGTGTGTCTATATCGGCATTTTCATCATCCAATTGTGGATCTACGGTCTCTTCAAGGAGTTCCAGATCAGTTTCTGGCGACTTGAAATAATACTGATATTCCTTCCGGCTTCCGACCTGCAGCAGTTCTGTCCTAGAAATGAGGTCAAACGGAATAAGTACCGTGGGTGCTACAGAGC
>JABDMQ010000347.1 GCA_013001365.1 Flavobacteriaceae bacterium | reverse complement strand
TCATAACGCTCTTGGCTGCGTTGCGAATAAGGCCTTCACTGGAGACAAATTCGGTATACACGACATCGGCTCCTTGTTCCTTGCATAATGCGCGAAAAGGTGGGTCGCTAACGTCCTCCATTGGTGCCAATAGCAATGGGAAATCAGGAAGTTCTATGTCGGCTATTTTTACCAAATAAAAAAATTTATATGTCTACAAAACCTTGGATGCCAAGAATCTAAAACGTCAGGTCAGCCTCGATCTTTTCGCCATTACGCTCTATCACGATCTTAGTGGTGTTACCCTTTTCGAATGTAGAAAGGGCTTTCATGTAGCTCATCATGTCCGTTACCTCATGTTCTCCAAGCTTTAGGACCACATCGCCTTTTTTAAGTCCAGCCTTAACAGCAGGGGTGTCCTCTCTTGTACCATCAATTCTCATGCCTTTCCCGCTATAAAGATAGTCTGGTACTACGCCGAGCCCAACCTTGAACCTTGGAACTTCTTCACTCTCATTCTTGGTTTTCCTAAAGGCTAACTTCTCGCTTTCATTGAGTTCTGAAATGACATTGAAAATATAATCCGAAATGGCGTACATCCCTTCGTAATTCAATTTATCGAAATCGTCCGATGGTTTATGATAATCCTCATGTTGCCCAGTGAAGAAATGAAGAACAGGGATATCACTTAAATAAAAGGACGTGTGATCTGATGGGCCTACTCCTGATTCTTTTTCTACCAAATTGAAATCGCCTTTAAGACTATTAAGCGTCTGTGAGAACCGCGGTGATGTTCCAACGCCATAAACCGCAATGGTCTTATCTTCCTTCAAACGACCAACCATGTCCATGTTTATCATGTAATTAACAGCCTTAGTATCTATGGTTGGATTCTTGACAAAATAATTCGAACCCAACAATCCCATTTCCTCTCCCGAGAATGCCATGAACAAGAAGTTGTTATTGGTATTCTTTCCTTTGAGTCTGCTCGCTAAATTGATCATGACCGCAGTACCACTGGCATTATCGTCGGCACCGTTGTGTATATCAGTGTCTCCACGATGCAAAGAACCGTCTCCTCCCAATCCCAAATGATCAAAATGGGCTCCGATTATAATGGTCTCTTCTGCATTATTGTCTATATAGCCGATTACATTAGTTCCAGTTATCGTGCTATCAGAATTCATTGTAACATATTCCGTATCCTTATGAGGATCCGTTTTGGGTAGGAACGTAAATTTCTGGAAATAGCCATCGGTCCCCTTCGGGTCAACACCCATTTCCTTGAAGCGATCAGCAATGTATTTAGCAGCAGTAAGTTCACCTTCCGTTCCAGTAGCCCTTCCTTTTAGGGCATCATCAGCTAAAAAAGCAACATCTTCTTTTATTAGGTCTTTATGCGTATAGTTTTTCTTACAAGAAATAATCGTGAGAAAAAATACCAATACAAATAGTTGTTTCATAACAATTACAGTTTAATTTTGCGCAAAATTAGGCAATAATTGCCATTTATCAATTGCTTAAAAGAGTTTCCACTATGAAAAATTCAATTTGCTTGTTACTTATAATATCGTTTGTTTTTACATCATGCAAAAAGGACCAAAAAGGATATGAAGCCTCCGAGGAGCAAGAAGCTGTTAAAGTTAATGACAGCCTTATCTATCCTGAAGAATCGCATTTCAAGTCAATTAAGCAAATAACCTTTGGTGGAGACAATGCGGAAGCTTATTGGAGTTTTGATGACAAACAGATCATCTTCCAGTCCAACAATAAGGATTGGGGAATGGAATGTGATCAAATGTTCTTAATGAATCGAGATCAAATCTTTGACAGCATTGTGCCTCCTATGATCAGCACAGGCAAGGGTCGTACAACCTGTGCTTATTTCTTGCCAGATAACGAACATTTTGTTTATGGGTCCACCCATCTAGGTGGTGATGAATGCCCTGATGCTCCCTTAAGAAAGAATGGAAAATACGTCTGGCCAATATATGAGAGTTATGATATTTTCGTAGCTGATCTTAAAGGGAACATAACTGGCCAACTGACCAATGAACCCGGCTACGATGCAGAAGCAACGGTTTCTCCTAAAGGCGACAAGATCGTTTTTACGTCCATGCGTAGTGGTGATCTAGAACTTTACACCATGAACATCGACGGTTCGGATGTTAAGCAAGTGACCGATCAATTAGGATATGATGGAGGCGCCTTTTTCTCTCCAGATGGCACAAAATTGATTTTCCGGTCCTCACGTCCTAAAACAGAACAAGAAATAAAAGATTATAAAGACTTATTGGCCCAAGGATTGGTCATGCCAACAGAAATGGAACTGTTCATTTGCAATGCAGATGGAAGCGACCTACGCCAGTTAACTTTCTTGGGTAATGCCAACTGGAGTCCGTTCTTTCATCCTTCGGGGAAAAAGATACTTTTCTCGTCTAATTTTGAAGCAGAAAAAGGATTTCCTTTCAACTTGTATATGATCGATATTGATGGTAAGAACCTGAAACGTGTGACACACGGAGAAACATTTGATGCGTTCCCAGTGTTCTCTAACGATGGGAAACACTTGTTGTTTTCGTCCAACCGAAACAATGGCGGAACACGTGACACTAACTTGTTCTTGGCTGAGTGGCAAGATTAATTGTTCTTATTAAGGCGATCTCTTTCTTCCAGTTCCTTGATGCCTTCATTAGAAGATAGTCGCGTATTCCCGAAGTTATACCTTAGACCCAAGCGCACCCAACGGTTATCGAATCTAGCATAGTACTGATTGTCTTGGTCCAAGTAATCATTCTTGACCGTGAAATCACTTCCTTGGAGAATATCGTTTGCCGAAAGTGATAAGATCCATTTTCCTTGATCAAAGGATTTTTTTAGACCAATGTCTATCTGGGTTCTTTCTGAGACTTCTGCAGAGCCCTCTAGATAAGGTGATATATACAAAAACGAAAGGTGAGCAGTAAGGCTTTGGTCTTTCAAAAAAGTAAAATAATTAATCGCATTGCCGTAAAACGACCAGCGTTCGTTGGTTTGTAAGCTATTATCGGTTTGAGCTGCGAAGAACTCGATTTCATCATGAAAAATAGACGTCACGATATAGGCTGTCCAATTATTCGTAAAAGGCTTGTAAAGAATGAAATCGAATCCGTAATCTACAACTTGATTAAGATTGCTTGGCCTATAAATGATCTTGTTCAATTCATTATCCTGAAAGCTCAACTCACTAAATGTGCTTTTTGCATTTCGGTAATACAATTCGAAAGTATAGGCATTGTTGACTGTATAAGACAAGGTTGTAAGCTCCGTAAGTGCTGGCAATAAATTAGGGTTTCCGGATACGAAGGCATTGTCATTGAAAAAGAACTTGAACGGGTTGAGGTTAGAATAGGTTGGGCGTTCAATCCTCCTGCTATATGAGAGGCCCAGGCTATGGCTATCATTAAACCTATGCGTGATACTGGAGGTTGGGAAAATCTCGAAATAATCAAAGGCATTGGGGTCAGGATCATTGGACAAAGTCCCGATAGCATCTGTGTATTCGGTTCGTATTCCTGCAGACAAGCTCCAATCACTCCACTCTTTACTTAAGCTTAAATATGCTGCATAATTATTTTCTTCATAATC
>JABDMQ010000326.1 GCA_013001365.1 Flavobacteriaceae bacterium | reverse complement strand
GAAAAGACCAATCAAGCCTACTTTATTAGAGGCGAAGGATTGGTAAGCTCTCTGGATGATATCAAGAGCATCGTGATCAAGAACGTTGATGGGCTTCCGATTTTTATTAAGGACGTAGCCAAGGTTGGTTTCGGAAGTGCCACTCGTTTTGGTGCCATTACCGGGAATGGCGAGGGAGAAAAAGTGTTGGGTCAAGTGATGATGCTTAAGGAGGCCAATTCGAAACAAGTCATCGAAGCGGTTAAAGAACGTGTTGCGTCTATATCGAAATCCCTCCCTGAAGGGGTTTACATCAATGCCTTTTTAGATAGAAGCGAACTCATTGATAAGACCACCTTTACGGTTACGGAAAATCTGGTTTTGGGTTGTCTCATTGTAATTTTTGTAGTTGTCTTGCTACTCGGGAATTTTAGGTCTGGCTTGGTAGTTGCTTCTGTCATCCCGTTGAGTTTGTTGTTTGCTCTATCTCTCATGTACATTTTTGGGGTTGATGCCAACCTGATGAGTCTAGGAGCCATAGATTTCGGAATTATCATCGACGGAGCCGTTATTATCGTGGAGTTCATAGCCTTTAAAATGACAAGCAAAACAGCTGAATTTTCAAATTTGGCCAAGACAGAAACACAATCGCGCAAAGATAAAATTACCTTTAATGGCGCTTCCAAAATGATGAATTCTGCCATTTTCGGGCAGCTCATCATTCTTATTGTTTTCATTCCAATCCTATCCTTAAGTGGTGTGGAAGGCAAGATGTTCAAGCCAATGGCGCTGACCTTCAGTTTTGCCTTGATCGGCGCCATGATATTCTGTTTCACATATGTTCCTGTTGCTGCTTCCTTATTCTTAAGGCCATCCAAAGCATCAAAGAACAACATTTCAGTTAGATTGATAAATTGGCTTAACAGTATTTACGAGCCAACCATTAATTGGGCTTTGCAAAGCAAGAAATTAGTATTGGGTATTGCGGCGATACTACTTGCCGGCGCCATCTTTTTGTTTTCAACAATGGGCGCTGAATTCGTACCAACATTGGATGAAGGCGATTTCGTGATTCAGCCAGTGCTAAAAACCGGCACCTCCCTGAAAAAGACCGTGGAAATCACAACACAGATCGAGAACATCCTGCTCGATAATTTCCCTGAAGTGAAACAGGTAGTAACTAGAATCGGTGCAGCCGAAGTGCCCACTGACCCAATGTCGATGGAGGAAAGTGATGTCATCATCATATTGAAGCCAAAAAGAGAATGGGTGTCTGCAAAATCCAAGGACGAACTTGCTGAAAAGTTCAAGGAAGCCTTGACCATCATCCCAGGCATGGAAGTCGAATTCACGCAACCAATAGAAATGCGATTCAATGAGTTAATTACTGGTGTTCGCGCAGATATTGCCATAAAGATTTTTGGGGAAGACCTCGATATCCTTAGCAAAAAAGGAAATGAAATAAAATCACTGATTGAAAATGTTGAAGGTGCTGCTGATATCACGGTTGAAAAAATTGATGGACTGCCACAAATGAGCGTGAAATACGATCGCGCAAAGGTGGCTCGCTACGGATTGAATATCCAAGAACTCAATGAGATGCTATCCATGGGATTTTCAGGTCTTTCTGTTGGAAGTGTTTATGAAGGCGAAAAACGTTTTGATCTTGTTGTAAGACTTGATAAATCCAAGCGTCAGGATATCGAAAACCTTAAGAACCTTTATGTCGATCTACCCAATGCCAGTAAGATTCCATTGAGCGAATTAGCGACCATTGAATATAAAAAAGGCGCTGCCAAAATAGCAAGGGACGACACTAGACGGCGTATGGTCGTAGGTATTAATGTACGCAATAGGGATTTGCAATCCGTAGTAGAAGATATCCAAGAACTGATAGACAAAAACATCACATTGCCAATTGGCTATAATATTACTTATGGTGGTCAATTCGAGAATTTGCAGAGTGCAAAATCACGATTGATGGTGGCTGTCCCTATTGCTTTAGTCCTCATTTTCATCTTATTGTATTTTGCATTCAGTTCGGTCAAGGAAGCGCTCATGATCTATTCTGCTATTCCATTGGCAGCTGTTGGCGGTGTTCTTTTGCTGTGGATTCGGGATATGCCTTTCAGCATTTCTGCGGGTGTTGGTTTTATTGCCCTATTCGGAATCGCGGTATTGAACGGCATCGTGCTCATAGAACATTTCAAGGAATTAAGAACTCAAGGTTTTAACACTATGGAAGATCTCATTAAACAAGGGGCCAAGGACCGATTAAGAGCCGTATTACTAACAGCATCAGCAGCTGCATTAGGATTCCTGCCTATGGCCATTTCCACCAATGCTGGTGCAGAGGTACAACGACCATTGGCAACGGTCGTAATTGGTGGTTTGATAACGGCGACATTATTGACACTTGTAGTACTACCAGTACTCTATTCAATTTTTGGGAAAAGATTCAAGGTAAATAAGAAAAACACTTCGGCTTTGGCGGTAGCTTTCCTCTTATTTACATCTCTTACCTATGCCCAAGAACCTCCAAAGACTTTGGAAGAACTCATAGCAATTTCCATTGTGAACAATACAGGATTAAAAGCACAAAAACTCAAAGTAAAGGAGTCTGATGCTTTGATAAATAGCGCTTTCAATTTTGATAAAACACAGGTTTACTACGAATACGATGAGAACAATCGCGCAGTCAATAATGAACCAATTAAGGTCTTTGGCATACAGCAGGATTTTCAGTTTCCAACCGTATATTTTTCAGGCAAAAAGGTAAATACAGCTAATTTGAATGTGCAACAATCAGCCTATGGAGTTCAAGAAAAACGACTAAAACGTCAGCTCACTTCAAACTATTACGAATATCAATATTTGAAGGAAAAGGAAGTTGTGTACAAACGATTGGACAGTCTATATGAGAATTTCGCGAACATAGCAACAAGACGTTTTGAACTTGGAGAAACCAACTATCTGGAAAAAATTACGGCGCAATCAAAACAAAAACAGATTGGTCTTAAACTATTGAAAGCCCAGCAGAACATAACTATTTCATATAACGACCTGTTGAAAATTATCCAAAGCAAGGACAGCATTGAGGTTGTCATAGAGCCCTTATCTAAGATTGCCTTGAAAGTGACTTCCATAAATGACACTCCAGAAATGGATTATTATCGCAATAAGATGAACTTATTTAGCGCAAAAAACCGTTTTGAGAAGCAACAACTGCTTCCCGATATAAGCCTTAATTATTATCAGGGCACTAATCCTGGGCTTAACACGAATTTACATGGATATCAGCTTGGACTGAAGATTCCTTTGATGTTTGGAGGGCAGTCTTCTCGAATAAAGGCTTCAAGAATAGCAGAAGATATCATTGAAGAAGAGACCAATGATTACGAGATACAGCTCAAACGAAAATACCAAGCTTTAAAATCGCAATTGTTTCA
>JABDMQ010000324.1 GCA_013001365.1 Flavobacteriaceae bacterium | reverse complement strand
TGGTCGCGCGGCCATTATTGAAAGTTGGCGTTGGATTGAATTGAGATCCATCTCCCAGGAACTGGAATATATTCGAATTGAATTCTTGCCTGCTCAGAATCGTTCCCAAAGTGAAATTAAGATTGCTTTTAGCATTCAGGATATTATAATAATCCAATTTGGCATCCACTTGATTGGATTTAATGCGTCGGTTCTGTCCAAGGTCATACGAATTCAATGAGGTGTCAAGTCCCAATGCATCTGCAGTGGTATCGAAGGCATCGAGTCCATTCGGGTCGTTCTCCAAGATGGCATTATAAAATGGGTCTTCGTCCTTGATTAAATGCTGAGCCTCAAAAGCGAATATATTTGTTTCGTTAAGGGTATAGTAATAATTAATGTTTTGATTGATGCTATATGGTTCGACTTCGTCCAATTGATTCGTATTTCCCACAACCGAGCTAAATACGTTTTGGTTTTGCTTGTCATTGGATATCCTGCCTAATATATCATAGTCCAATTGATTGTTGATATTAGGTTGATAGGAGGCACTCAATTTTATTAATCCTTGATCAGACCTTTCTTTACTTGATTGCTCGGTGGCTTCATCCGGGATTCCTAGATCTCGATCTGTGTATTGAACAAAACTCGTTTCCCTGGAAAGAATGCGACTACTATTGTAAATCACGAATCCACTTAAATCTAGTGCTTGCGTTGGTGAATAACTGAAATTAGCTGTTCCCAACTTGTTCTCGATCTCCAAGGCATTATTTTGATTCGTTAAGAAATTGAGGCCATTGTCACCAAGGTTGATACTCGTCCCACTACTTCGGCTCGGTTGTCTGAAGCCTCCTCCAAAACCTCGAATATCGCGACGAGTAAGTGCTACTTCTCCCGTATTATTAAGATCTCCAATGAAGTTAATGCTATATTTCGGGCTGTAATAAAACAGCTTTGGTTGTAATAAATACAACTCATTATCTGGCGATGTTCCACCTCCGACGGTTATGTTTCCAAACCAAAAATTCTTCTTGCCTTCCTTGAGTTTGATGTTCAAGGCCACGTTATCTTGATTATTGGTCACGCCACTTAGCTGACCAACTTCAGAATAATTTCGTAACACTTGTATTTTATCTACTGCCTTTGAAGGAATGTTCTTGGTCGCCAATTTAGTATCGCCATCAAAGAAATCCTTACCATCGACCATTAACTTGTTCACCACTTTACCCTCAACTTCAACTTGGCCGTCTTCATTGATCTCGACTCCTGGCAGTTTTTCCAAGACATCCTCTAACTTTCTTTCGGTACCACTTTTAAACGAGTCAGCATTATATACTAAAGTGTCTCCTTTAATAGTTACAGGCATTTCATAGGTTAATTCAACAGCATCCAGAGCATTTTCTGCACGTAGTACAAAGTCCTTGGATATATCGTTTTCTTGCGTCGTAAGATTCTCTTCAAGCGTTTTCATACCGATATAACTAACTTGCATTTTATAAGTCCCATTCTTGCCTAACGCAAGTTTGAACTTACCTGCAGCATCTGTAATTCCATAAGACTCCAAGGCGCTGGTTTCCTGGTTAATGGCAATTACATTTGCCAATTCCAGTGGTTTGTTCAAGCTATCTCGGACCACACCTTCTAGCTTGACCTGGGCAATAGATGTATAAGCTACTAGAAGCAGCACAATGCAGAAGTTATTTTTCATGATTTTGATTTACAGCTTGGTTTGGTTAGTTTTTTAGAAATGTATTTATCGACTTCTTCGTCTTCCTCGGTTGTTTCGCATTTCAAGCATTTTGCCTTGAATGGTTTCTTTATATGCGTTCTTGGTGATTTCCTTGCCTTTGGCGGGTGCCTCGATCTTGATTTTCTCCTCAGGATTCATAATAATCTTTGAACAAAGCATTGTCGTGTTGCCAGCACTTACTTCCAAAATCAATCCTGGAAGCCCCCAATATTCTCCTGGGCCATGACTAACAGGAATTTGAGGCGTATACCATGCTTCAATCGCAGTCATGTTAACTTCCGGCTCCTTGGCTTCACCATCCTCTGATTCTTCTTTATTCTCTGTTGAAGCCGTTCTTAGATCGCTCCAGGAAAAGTTATACCAAGTCAATTCTGCGGTTGGCACTAATGCCGTTGCCTTGAAACACATGTACTGTCCTATCTGCTTGGATTCGCTACCCATCTTCCAATCGAACTTCTGCAGTTCATCCTTTACTAAAAATTGCTTACCATAGAATTCCTGACTTTGGATCAATGCATTTTCCTTCACGTTTTTATAGGATTCACCTTGAGCAAAATTCTTTCCCCAAGAATCGGTAGCACCAGACATGGCATCTAACTTATCCTCTTCATTGAAAACAGATTCTTCCTTATTGAAATTCAATACATAAGTCTTTTCCAATCTATTCTTAAGGCGCGCCTGTATTTGTTTCTTTTGAGCCTCGCTCATTCTAGCTCCCCAACTACCTAATTCCATGGTCGACTTTGAAAAATAAATAGCTTGACCCTGGAATTCTTGATTAACAGGTTCTATTGATGTTAGAAAAATAAAGGACAAAATGGCTATTTTGGTAAGGATTGCTTTCATAATCTGAGAATTAAATTATTGTTTTGTTTAACAAACTTAAGATTTACTTATACAAAACAGCATGGTTTATAATAACATTAACAATCACTAACTGTCTGTTTTAATGCCCAATAACATTGTTTTTTTAATGAAAATGTTCAAGATCATCCTCTTATCCTGTCACCTCGCCCACGACGACCACCATACATCTCACGCATTTCCTCCATTTTTTTCTTGACGGTTTCCTCATATTCTTTTTGCGTAACCTCTTCGCCTTTTGACGGTTTTCTTATTTCTTCTTTCTCTTCAGGATTCATGACAATCTTAGAACATAAAATGGTAGTTCTTCCTGATTGAACCTCTAGTATCAGAC
>JABDMQ010000294.1 GCA_013001365.1 Flavobacteriaceae bacterium | reverse complement strand
TACAAGAACTTGACCATTATATCCTATATTAATTTCATTTGATCTACAAAATTTGCTTAACGAAGATGAATTTTTTATATTGAATTGTCTCTTAATCACTGAACTATGAAAAAATCACTACTTCTTTTGGTTCTGGCTCTTATCCTTTCGTCAAGCGGTTTTGCTCAGTTGAAACTTCCTTTTGGATTGAATTCCAAAAAACCTTCAGATGTAGTGAATTCTATATTTATGGCCGCGAAGTCTGAAAAATTCGATCATTTATATTTAATGTGCGACCCTAACGGATATAGTGATAGAGATAGCATGCGCATCTGCTCCATTACACAGTTGGCAGATATGATCAATGGTTCGAATTCCTCAGAGCATGCCAAACGAAACCTGTCAGAATTCATTCAGATATTCCAGAATGGTAAAATTACTGGTGAAGTTTCCTATGAAAAAAATGGAAAGACAATGTATGCCAAAGTCCCAATTTGGTATGACCATCCGCAAGGCGAAGACCGAAGCAATGAAACGATCACATTGGTCAATCGCAGTGGTAGATGGTACTTATTTAGTTTTAAATCTTTTTAGTCTTTACTTTTTCAAGCTCTACTCAATTAAAACTTTCTTCTGAATAGGGGTTTCTACATCCTGCAAAGACACCTGCATCAAATACACGCCAATAGCTAGCCTTCTAACATCGATCTTGTCAGATTCCTTGACCGATAGCACGAGTTTACCATTATGGTCGAACAACTGTGCGTTAACGACTGGCATATTCGAATCAATGTAGATCCACTCCGAAGCTGGACTAGGATGAATACTGAACTTAATGTCCTTCGGGTCTTCAAACCCAGGATTGGATAAAGTCTGGAAATCCAAGGCATTCGCTCCAGCGACTTGCCCTGCATACGCATCCTTGGTCCCAGAACCTAGATTGATGTTGATATAGTTCTGCAAGAAACTATCCGTAAAAATCGATTGCCCATTGCCAAATTCAATCAAGCCCATGGTTGGATTGCTATTGGCCTGTAGGTCGAACACCACCAATTGAAATGGGCCTTCCCCGTTCAAAAGGACACTCAGGTCATTGCCTTCGGTCCTTGAAAGGAAAATCGCATTGCGCTCATTGTCCATACCTAGCTGGATCGATTTCCATTCATATCCTGGGATTCCAGAGTCCCCAGACACGAAATTACCTATTGCCGTGTCATTGGGAACATAGATCTCTGCACCCATATCTGATGTTATACCATCAGATATGGAACTGCTAGGATAGGCCATCAAGGCCACTTGATGATTGTCAGTCACTGGATTGAGACCCACGTAGTCCAGGCCAAACTTGAACGTCTGTGCTTGAATAGTAACAACCGAAATGATAAATACGAATATTGCAAATATGTTTTTCATGTCTCTGTTTTTTAATTTGGTATTTGTTCTACTATTGGATAGAAATTGTTTGAACTCGCATTTCCTGGATGCATCAAGATACAATCCTTCAATAACACACTGTCATTGCCTGAGCCCATATATCGCACTTGTCCATCCATATTAAGGTCAGCGCTGTCATACCCGTTAAATGGATAATAATTGCTTCCTGACGTATTGCCTGGCTGGTCAAGTACATGATCCTTGATCATGTTCGTGTCGTTATTAGGACCAAGGTATCTAGCCAGACCATTGCTCATTACATCACCTACCCAAAGTACTTTCTTGCCTGTGCTTTCTGTCAATTGTGCATTGGTGCCATAGGTTGTAAAAGAGCTATTCGTGAAATCAACTGTTGTAGCCACTCCTGACAAAGGAATTGGATTGCCTGACATGGCTCCTAAGTGAATCCTATGGTTAACAACTACATAATAATTATCAGGTGCTGCTTCTATGGTCACTGCCGATACACCATCAAGATCAACCACATCGCCATCTCTTTGAAGAAGCGCCGATTGACCCTTGTAAGCCACATTATTTGCTCCCTCTTGTCGTAATTCGATCCATACCCAATCAACGATGTCATCTGCTTCCTGTCCATTACCACTGATTCCTCCAGAATTGAATACTTCTGGAACTACTGTGGCATTGTCGGAATATGGGCTTGTCGTTGGTATGATGTCCATTGACCTTAAATTGTCATTCATCAATCCTGTCTGCAAATTATATGGTCCCTGAAGATACATCTTGGCCACAATCTGAACATCGTCACATGGTTCTGGAATCGTGACACTGCATACGGTTGTACAACCTCTATCATCCGTAATTAATACTTCATGAACGCCTCCGTCAAGGTCATATGCTGTGGCTGTTGTCTCATCATTGTCCCATAGATACGTATAAGGCGCATATCCACCTGTCACGCTAACCGTTGCAGTGACATCGTCCTGACATCCACCACGAGATGAATTACTGTCGATATCGATTTCACAGGCTAACAATTCTTCAGGTTGTTGAATCCTCTTATCGAACGTTGCTGTACATCCTTGACCATCTGTGATGGTAAGGACATAGTCCCCAGCATACAAGTCATAGATATCTTCATCGGTAGATGTGAAACCATTAGGACCCGTCCATAATACAGTATAATCTCCATCTCCACCAGAAATCGTTATGTCAAAGTATCCGGTAGCTTCTCCATAACACCACACATGTCTTCTCTCCCTTGTTATTGTTATTGGCGGATTCAATTCCAAATTGAGTATCTGGTCCGGTTCGCATCCATCCCCTTCAACGATTAAATTTTGAGCGCTTGTATAGGTTTGCTGATTCACTGGCCAGAAATACGATTGGCCCTCACAAATCTCTGCGTTAGTAACAACAGGCTCTGGTCCAGGAACAATTACAAACGAAGCCGTTGCACTATCGGTATTACAGCCATCAGTAGCAGAATATGTCAAGGTGATATTTGCCCCTAATTCATAATCTACTGTTGTTGGAGGCGTTGTCGTGAAATCGCCAGCACCATCACAGCCTGCTTGAACCAACTCGAATTCAGCTAACCAAGCATTATAGGCCGCTGACAATGCTTCCTGGTCATCATATTCGCAAGCTGCAGCATCAACGTCATCCGGACCTCGAACCTCGAGCGCTTCTGGCTCGATAGTGAACGTAGCCGTTGTAGAGGCCGTTAATCCACAGGCATCTGTTGCCGTAAAAGTCACTGTTGCACTACCGGTTTCACCGCAATCATCGGTAAATCCTGTAAAGTCATTGGACCAAGTCACTTCACCGCAGGTATCTGAGGCTTGAGCACCCCCATTATTGGCCAACCAAGCATCAAAAGCCTGTTCTACAGGAGTAAGATCTCCTTCATGGTCATCCCTGCCTAAAATAGCACTACTCCTCTTGATCCTAATCTTTGGATCGATATAAAAGTACTTTTCTATTGCAACCCCATTTCTTACGATAAGACATCTAATTGTATACTTCCATTCTAGGTCAATAAGTTCGTCAGCATCTATTACCGTTAATTCTAGTTTACGCGCTGGAAACAGCCCTTGACCAGGGAAGAACGGATCTTCGATGTCGCTAGTGTTAGAATACGTTTCAGTAATATATGGTGCCACTTGACCAGCAGGAACAGGTGCTCCTGTATTTGTATCGAAGTAGTCCACACGTGTGTAAAGTATTTCATCGCCTTCTGTAGTTCCACCACCTTCTTCAGAACAAGAAAGAACAGAAAACTTCAGGTCATAAGTCCAGCTGCTTACTGTCCCACTTGAAAGTCCGCTTAAGGCACTACCTCCTGCATATGGATCATTGCTAGCAAATGCATAACTAAATGCTACAGGGTCATAGCTAGGTGAAACTAGATAATAATAGATGTTTCCTGGAATCACATTAACAGGTGCATTAAATGTAAATTCAATTGGAATATCACCTTCTGGCGGAGCGGAAACTCCTCCAACTGGTGCAGTATATGATACCGAGGAAATTGGTGTACCTATAGTTCCAGATGCTGGGCCTTCATATAGATCCAAGGTAATACTTGCTTGATCAGCGATAAATCCAAAATGCGCTGTTATGGCACTTATCTCGGTTACGCCTGCAGGTATTGTAAACGATTGACCCGCAGATGCATATATTGGATTAGCATCTGTATAGAATGATGTCAAAAGAGATTGTTCTATTTCTGTAGTACATCCATACTCTCCAGATTCCGGCACAAATGGTTGACCAATTTCTAGGGATTGGCCTACTTCAAGTTCCACCAACCAATCTTGCGTTGAAACACCCTCTGGTTGTCCTAAATTCACTAAATGTGAAATGTCATCTTCACCTTCTGGTAAGGCCAAGATTGCATCAATATCTGCTGTTACCTCTGTAAGAATATTTCCTGAGACACATCCTACTTCCTGATCTTGGGCTGCTACATCAATTACTGGCGCAGTATTGTCTGCGATCGTAAAGGTTGCTGTCGTTGATGCGGTTGCCCCACAAGCATCTGTTGCAGTAAAGGTTACAATCGCACTTCCAGTCTCACCACATAGGTCGGAAAATGATGCGCATGGTGCAGCTACACCCTCAACAACTACAGTTCCTAAAGACCCATCTTGGGCTCCAGCACCACCTACACCTCTTACCATAAATCCGTACTGAATGTTCGCAGCATCCGGTTGGGTGTTATTATAGGTTAAATAGAAGCTCTCACCGGCCATCAATGGTACAGTATCAGTTTCAAGTAAGGCACTAAAATCAGAATTGAATATTCTTATGAATGCAATAGCTGTATAGCCATCTACAAGCGTATTACTTACTGCTTGACCACTGAAAGAGAAGGATTGACCGACAAGTGAATTATCCTCGATATAGGTATTTCCCTCAATTATTAGATTACTTGGTTCACCGAGACTTGGCTGCAACGTTATCTGATTTCCAGGTCCTATAGTGCTAGTTAGAAAAGATAGATCACCTACTGGGTTTCCAGTATTATAAGATTGATCTAAATTGAATTTATTATGAAATCCTAACCAGTTGGCATTGCCATCTACTGTAAATGCATTCTCATTACCGGTACAGAAGTCGTTGCTCCAATTGTACTGGCCACTATCGTCTGATGCTGTTGCACCGCCATTATCGGCTAACCATGCTTGGAAGGCTGCATCTGCAGATGGTTGAACATCACATTCAACTGTTTCATCTTCAGCAATAGCAACGATAATTGGTGCGTCATTGATCGTTATCAATAACTCGTTCTCATCGTACTCACATGGTGCGGTCGCTGCTGCATAAATGTACAATGTCGTTGTCTCCGTTATCACAGTGCCTGCAGGCAACTCGTCACCTGTCGCGCCTGGTCCCGTATAATACGCATTTCCTGCACTCAAGTCTGGCAGGGTATAGCTCTCGCATTCATTTATATCTTGCAGATCGTCTGCAGTAGGTGAGTCTATTACCGTTATAGTAATCTCTACCGAATTAGAACAACCTGTTCCTCCATTGCCATTCGTAGCACAATCTGCGCCTTCAAAGGTGCCAATCGGCATACTACTATCGGGATTGTCATTAGATGATTGTCCATCCCAAGCATCTAAGCCTCCATACATCCAATTGGCTTCAACCCAGGTCGTTCCGTCTGGTCCAGTCGTACTGTTCCTGTAAGCCCAACTATTGGTATAATCCCAAGCTTGATCATCACCAATTACATTGATATCACCATAAATATCTATCACTATACCGTTTTCGAATAGCTCAATGGCATCGTCACCGTTGATATTGGCCGCATTATCTATGTAATTCGGAAAGAAACCAAAGAAATTGAAAAAGGCGTCTTCCTCAGAGGCTACATAAATGTAGTCTCCTTTTGATGCCGCAACTGCTGGAAAAGTGAACTCCTCTCCATCACTACCACCACCATTATTCGCAGAACCAAATCCGAAAATACTAAGGTCAGCTATATCTTCAAGGACATAAAACTCAACACCTTTTGGGATACCACCTGTTAATGGTCCATCAAATACTCCAGTCAATACCAATGATGGACAAAGTACTCGCAAAGGAGTACCACCGTTATTATCTGTATACATATAGGTAATTACGTGGCTACCAGCTCCTGCCAAAGATGGATCAAAGAGGCCATTGGCATCTACACCTGTGCCACTCCAGGTTCCACCTGATGGTCCACCAATTAATTGTACTGCATCGTCATCAAGACATAATGGATCCACTGAATCAATGGTCACAATTGGTAATGTATTCTCAGTTACCACATG
>JABDMQ010000282.1 GCA_013001365.1 Flavobacteriaceae bacterium | reverse complement strand
AAGTTCCTGAAGAAGAATTCGAATCGATGGGTTGTAATGTACTGGCCATAGCACCTCGAAAATGCATCATGGTTGCTGGAAATCCCAGAACCCGTGAAGTTCTTATCAAGGCTGGGTGTGAGGTTATGGAATACAAAGGCGAGCACATAAGTGTTATGGGTGGCGGTGGTCCAACTTGTTTAACACGACCCTTACTTCGAGGATACTAGAACTACATTTTTAAATAGAAATCTTTAGTCAGAGCTATATAGTCATCCGTGTAATCGTGGCGACCAGTTTCAATGACCAACTCATTTTTCATTGGGTCTTTCTTTTTAAATGAAAACTCGATGAGGCTTCGTTTTAACTCAGAGTTTGGGTTTCCTTTAACTCTTAAGATTTTGTTGGCGTGTAAGTTCGCTTCTTTAGCGAGGTCGATGAAAGAAGCCTCTTCTTCATAAGGAATGATAATAGCAAACTTTCCATGTTCAGCGAGCAATTTAGCAGCACAAATGATCAAGTGATCAAATGGCATGGCGTCTTGAAACCTGGCTAGGTCCCTTGATGCTTCTTGGGATTTATAGTCGCTAGTATAAAACGGAGGATTGCAAACGATCAGATCATATGTATCATCGATCTCTTCAGCTAATTCTTCGAGTGAAGCATGGTAACAGAACAGTCTGTCTGACCATTTGGACGCTTCGAAGTTCTCAACACATTGCTCATAGGCATTATCGTCAATCTCAATGGCATCTATGACTTCTGCATGGCTACGTTGAGCCAGCATTAATGAGATGACACCCGTTCCAGATCCTATGTCTATAATGGAAAACGGATTATGATCGATAGTTGCCCAAGCTCCTAAAAGAACACCATCGGTACCGATCTTCATGGCGCATCTGTCCTGATTTACCACGAATTCCTTGAATTTGAAAGGTTGATCGGGCATTACTCTAGATAAAGATCTATTAATCCCTCTGGAGTCTCCATGACTATTTTCTTATTATCACGGTCTACGGTCTTTATGAAATGGTCATTAAGCGGAATCAAGATTTCCTGCCCGTCTCTATCGATTTCGAACAATGCTTGGGCAGTACTGTCGTTAATACCTGTAATGAAGCCAACTTTTCCGAAATTGATATCGGCGACTTCAAACCCTATGACTTCATGAAAATAGAATTTGTTGCCTTCAAGTTTTGGAAGTAATTCCATCGGCAGGTATATATCGCTTCTTAAAAGTGCCTCTACATCCGCTTCGGTATTCACGTCTTCAAATTTCACTCGCAACAGATCAGATTTATGCAACTGCGATGATTCGATGAAAAAAGGAATCAGATTATTTCTCACCTCAACAAAAAGTGTATCTAAATTCTCATAGAGTTCTGGTTCGTCCGTATCCAACTTTATTAGGAGTTCTCCTTTAAAGCTGTACTTCTTTACGATCTTGCCAAGATAAAAGCAATCTTCAACCTTCATAATTGGAAATAAAAAACCCAGACCTATTAGCCTGGGTTTAAATTTATAAAAAATAGTTGTCTATTCTTCTTCTTCGTTCGATGCTTGTGCTGGAGTGGCCTCTTCAGACTCTTCTCCTTCTGTAACTACATCTGCAACAGCTTCTGCAACTTCTTCCTCTTCAACAACAACAGGTGGTGCAGTTCTAGCAGCATTAACTTCTCTTTCCGCCTCTAATGCCTTAGCTTTTGCTTCAGCTTCAGCTTTGGTCAATCCTTCTTTCTTGGCATCGATCTTTGCTTGCTTCTCCTTCATCCAAGCCTCGAATTTCTTTTCAGCTTGTTCTTCTGTCAATGCACCCTTAGCTATACCACCAGCAAGATGCTTTTTCAGCATAACACCTTTGTAAGATAAGATAGCTCTAGCAGTATCTGTTGGTTGTGCACCATTGTTAAGCCATTTTACCGCTCCATCAACATCTATATTGATATCTGCTGGGTTAACATTTGGGTTGTAATGCCCAAGTTTCTCAAGATATTTTCCATCTCTTTTAGCACGAGCATCGGCCGCTACGATCCAATAATAAGGTTTTCCCTTTTTACCGTGTCTTTGTAATCTAATTTTAACTGACATAATTAATTAATTTTTGAGGTTCTCGACCCCGATTATTAATGAGTGCGCAAATGTACTATATTTTTTAGGAAACAAGTATGGTTTCTTACATATTTTATTCGAATTATAACTGTTATTTTTGTGCTTCAACTTTCAAATCGAATTTTTCAATCGTTTTGGCTGAGTTATTGCAGGACCTTTAGTAAAACCATTATTTTTACAGTCCCAATGATTAAATTTACATTGAAATGAAGAAGTTTTTGCTATTGACAAGCTTCATGCTAACCCTACTTAATTGTTCAAATGATCTTGTTTTCAATGATCATGCGGTTCAAGCAACAATAGATAACGAACATTGGAAAGCCACAGAATTTGGCGCTTCCATCGAAGAAGATGGTACGTATACAATTACGGCAGCTTTGAATAATCA
>JABDMQ010000250.1 GCA_013001365.1 Flavobacteriaceae bacterium | reverse complement strand
CATTCAGTAAATGCTTGATCGATTCAAGGATCTTCTCTAAATGTGCTGGTTGCACCGCGAATATCAAGATATCGGAGTTCTTGACAGCTTCCATATTATCTGTTGTCAAGAATACGCTGTTATAATCCCCAAATTCCTTGATCTCATCCAAGTTACGTTTTGTTAGATACAGAGAGGTGATGGCATTGGTGGTTATCAAACCCTTTGCAATAGACTTCCCTAAGTTTCCGGTTCCTATGATGGCTATTTTCATAATATGAGTTGTTAGTGGCAAGTATTTAGTGCCAAGTTCTTTTTAAAAATAATTCGCTTTTAGTTGTAATCCTGTTGTTTCCTCTATGCCGAACATCAAATTCATGTTCTGGACGGCTTGCCCAGAAGCACCTTTCAATAAATTATCGATGATGCTCGTGATCAGCAACTTGTTCTCATGCTTGTGCACATGAAGCAGGCATTTATTGGTATTCACCACTTGCTTTAGATGAATTTCCGCATCTGATACAAACGTGAATTTCGCCTCCTTATAGAAATCGGTATAGATTGCTTTAGCATCTTCCAGACTGCCATCATACTTCGTATATACCGTTGCAAAAATACCCCTTGAAAAATTACCGCGATTGGGCATGAAATTGATCTCGGAATCAAAATCAGACTGCAACTGGCTCACCGTTTGATTCACTTCTCCCAAATGCTGATGCGTAAAGGCTTTATAATGCGAGAAGTTATTGTCTCTCCAGGTAAAATGTGTGGTCTTGGACAGACCAGTGCCCGCACCTGTTGCGCCTGTTACCGCATTGATATGCACGTCGTTTTTCAATAGGCCTTTGTCTGCCAAAGGCAGAAGGGCCAATTGCAAGGCTGTTGCAAAACAGCCTGGATTCGCGACATGATGTGCAATTCGTATTTTCTCTCTTTGGAATTCAGGTAAGCCATACACAAAGGTCTTCCCTTGGAATACCTCATCATCGATCAACCTGAAATCATTGCTCAAGTCGATGATCCTTGTGGTATCTGAAAAGGCATTGTTCTCTAGAAAGGCCTTTGAATTCCCATGACCCAAACACAAGAAGACCACATCTACATGCGGATCTATGGTATCTGAAAATACATGCTCCGTGCTACCCACCAAATCCTGATGTACGGCATGTACCTTATTTCCTGCATTGCTCGTACTGAACACGAACTTGATATTGACCTGCGAATGATTCAGTAATAACCTGATCAATTCCCCTGCGGTATAACCCGCTCCTCCTATGATTCCTACCTGTATCATACCTTTGAATTTACTTGTTGATGGATCTTGTTCTGATTGCCTAATATCTTGATGAAACCCTTGGCCTCATCGGCGGTCCAACCTTTATTCTCTTCTCCATAGCTCCCGAATTTTGCATTCATCAGATCGTGATCGGATGCGATGCCTGTTAATTCAAAATGATAGGGCTTCAATGTCACGAACACATCGCCAGTAACGGTCTCTTGGCTGCTGGTAAAAAACGCCTCCATATCTCTCATGACCGGGTCCAAATATTGCCCTTCGTGCAAATGCATCCCATAGAAACTTGACAGATAGTCCTTGTGCTGCAATTGCCATTTTGTAAGCGTATGCTTCTCCAGCAAATGATGTGCCTTGATAATGATCAATGAGGCTGCAGCTTCAAAGCCTACGCGTCCCTTGATGCCCACAATGGTGTCGCCTACATGTATGTCCCTACCAATAGCAAAACCTGAAGCGATGTCATTCAATAATTCGATATTCTTGGAAGGTGCGTTTTGTTGACCGTTAAGTGCTATGAATTCACCCTTATGGAATGTCAAGATCAGCTGTTCACTGCCATTTTTTTCCAACTGCGATGGAAAAGCATTTTCTGGCAGGGCTTTCTCCGAAGTCAATGTTTCATCTCCGCCTACACTGGTTCCCCAAAGTCCTTTGTTGATCGAATACTTGGATTTGGCCCAATCCATTTCAACGCCGTTGGATTGCAAATACGCGATTTCTTCCTGTCTCGAAAGTCCGCCATCCCGAATCGGTGTTATGATCTCGATCTGTGGTGCCAGGGTTTGAAATATCATATCGAATCGCACTTGGTCGTTTCCAGCACCAGTGCTTCCATGGGCAATGTATTCAGCGCCGATATTTTTGGCATAATTTACGATCTCGATGGCCTGGATGATTCGTTCTGCACTTACCGATAGCGGATAGGTATTGTTCTTCAATACATTACCGAAGACCAAATATTTTATGACCTTGTCATAATAGGTTTGCACCGCATCGATGTTCTTATAGGTGGCAACACCCATTTTATAGGCATTGGCCTCGATGTGCTTGATCTCTTCCTGAGTGAAGCCTCCAGTATTGATGCTGACCGCATGCACTTCGAAGCCCTGCTTTACAAGGCTCACAGCACAATAGGATGTATCCAATCCGCCACTATAGGCGATGACTAATTTCTTCATGATTTCTTTTCTTTTTTTGAAAGTCTTACCTGATTGATGTTCTTCAAGCGTTTCCAAACGTTCTTGTCAAATTTCTTTTTCGTCTTCTTGTCTTGTTGAATTGCCGGATCGAATAACATCCCAGTGCACAGGCACATACTCTGGTTAGTTCTTTGTAACACATCGTAGTTCTTACAGGTCTGGCAGCCTTTCCAGAAGGTCTGGTCGTCTGTTAATTCGGAGAACGTCACAGGCTTGTAGCCTAGGTCACTATTCAGTTTCATGACGGCCAATCCCGTGGTGATACTGAACACTTTCGCATCCGGGAATTTCCATCTCGAATGCTCGAATACGACTTTCTTTATTCTCTTGGCCAGGCCTTGACCGCGATAATCTGGATGTACGATCAATCCCGAATTCGCGACGTATTTACCATGACCCCAGGCCTCGATATAGCAGAAGCCTGCAAAATTCCGACCATCTAGGGCGATGACGGCATTGCCATTCTCCATCTTTGTAATGATGTATTCCGGTTTCCGTTTTGCGATGCCTGTGCCTCTTACCTCAGCGGCCTGTGCGATGGTGTCGCAAATGGTGCTGGCGTATATGCTATGTGATCTGTCTGCAATGATTATTTGCATTTTTACTTTTTTTGTCATTCCCGCCTTTCGACTATCGCTCAAGATAAACTCCAGCGGTTATCTTTTTAATTAGACTTTAAGTTTTGATTTTTGAGGTTCCTGCTTTCGCAGGAATGGGAACCGGACTCACCTAAGTTCCAAGAATAGTAGCGCACCCTAAGGGCGACGCGGGAAGTTACGACGTGCACGAGGGTTGTTATCTGATGAAATAACTGTTGATTGAACTATGGATCTGAAATTTGAATGGTACACAATAAAAAAATAAAAATGAATAATAGAGTCTTGGCTAATAATGGGTATTAGCGGCGGCGCTTCAGGTTGAAGCCTGTGGGTCTGGGTGCTCTATATTTATGTGTAAGCGTAAACATTAGTGTAAACCTATACAATTTTTTTTTAGGTAGTACACCTTAAGCGCATTTTTTTTCAAAAATTACGGATATCTGAAAATTAGGTGGTTATAATTTTGGATTTGGCAAAGAAATAGCAACTGGCTTATGTAAGTTACTCCAAATAGTGATCCTACGTTTAATCATCTGGTCGTTCAGGAATGTAAACAACATCAACGTCTATGTCATTACCATATGTTACTAGAATCGAGCATAATACAGAAACAGGTTTCCCATTGTGAATAGCAGGTTTCATCACAGGAATTTTTCTTAGCACCCTCAAGATCTCTGCTTGAACGATTACCTCCGAATCCCTGACTTTCAAGCCAGTCACATTTCCGTTTTCGTTGATTATAAAAAAAGCTTCTACCTGCTTAGGTTCTGAAAGACCTAGATCTTTTGACACACTCAAGTCAAACTCCCTCTTAATGAATGTCGATACCTTATCATTAAAACATGTCTTTGTTTCTTCTATAGAAAGTTGCTCACAACCCTCATAGACAGGTGCTATGTCGGCATCTTTTAATATCATCCTATTATCGGGACTATAATTTGCTAAACCGTCATCTTTTGACACAATGCTGCATAAACTCAATAGTGCCCGTTCCTCCTCTTCACTAATATTACCTTGTGCCATCACCTGTTCTTGAACAGCATTGATCTTCACAATCAATTCACTTTCTGTGTTTTTTGAAGCCTCAGGTGATTCCTTACAAGAAACACTTAAGAGACTAAAAGAGATGATTGAAATAGCTACAATATTTTGTACTCGTTTTTTCCTTTTCAAATTGTATTTCATTGGTTTTGGTTTATTCTGGTTTCGAATATTCGATCAATTCCTCTACGTATAAAAAATCACCTTGATTCTGAGTGAGTTTTATAAAGTTTTTTGTAGCAGGCGCATACAGCCAAACTTCCTTTTCATCGGCGCTATACCCTCTGGAATTAGTGGTTTTACCAGTATATTCAATCGTATAGGCCATAAATGTTCCAGCTTCTACTGTTTCTTCTTTGTAAGACACGACTTCGGCATCTTGACTTTGGCTTCCCGTTGTTCCATCTTGACTTGTCCAATTGTTTTCATATCTCCATTTTTTCCCCACTTCCAAAGGCCAGTCGTACTTCGGGGTTTCGCTTTCTTCTGGTTTAACGATTTCGGTAACGGGAATGGTATCCTTACCGATCGTCATACCTAAAACTCCATCATTACTGACTATCTCTCTTGTATCTTTTCCATCCGAGCGTACTTCGCCTTCCGAGGTTACACCTTTATATTTCCAGACCCATTTCTCACCAACTTGATAATCAGCGAGAGTTGGTTGGTTGGTAGGGCTGTATTTAGTTGTGTCGTTACAGGCACTAAAGATTACTACTGCAAGCATTAATAGAATTTGATTTTTCATATGTTCTAAATTAAAACGATAGGACGTGATAAATTGAAACTCGTTACAGTTATTAGTGTGCTAAATATAAAACTCTCTATTTTCGCAATTCTTTAAAACCCCAGGGGATATAACCAATGCACATCAGTGTTGCCCCGATCGAACTGATCAGTTCAATATCAGGATTAGCAAGAAGGGCGAGTCCGATAATGATCAATAATGCCTGCCATTTTGCAATTATCCCTTCCTTTAATAGACCAATTGTTTGCACGATGCCGCCTATGATAAGCAAGAAAATAAGCCAGACGATCACAAGGAGTCCTTTCTTAGAGACAATAGGTTCTAAATATGGGATAAATTGGTTGAATTGATCTTCGGGTAAGGTGTCAAAAGCTGACATGGTAAGGCAAAGCGCACCTTTATCGACTGCCAATATAAAAGCACCAAAAACTCCAATAATTCCACCCCAAAAACCATATTTTTTGCCTTTTCCAGTGAGTAAGTTCATTGTCCCAATGAAATAAACAATTATCACGGGAACCGCGAAGGTCACAATTAAATGTCCAATATGATACATGGGATTATTGTGGAACCTTTTAACAAGTTGTTCCACTGTTTGCAA
Source organism: Flavobacteriaceae bacterium (assembly GCA_013001365.1). Taxonomy (GTDB): domain Bacteria; phylum Bacteroidota; class Bacteroidia; order Flavobacteriales; family Flavobacteriaceae; genus JABABD01. The sequence continues at coordinate 999 of JABDMQ010000250.1, read as the reverse complement.
TGGCTCCATTGCGAACAAATTAGGATGAGTCACAAATCCGATAAGAAGCATCAAGGGGTAGAGAATTATTGAGATGGAATATCCTTTATGTTTGATTTTCTCAATGTTCATGTCCTTACTTGTTGTTAACGTTATTAATTCCCTTTCTTTTCTGCTATTCTGTCGCAATAAACATAAATCAAGTCATCAACTGCATTATCTCCGAGTTCTTTCGCCTTTTTCAAATCTTTACACGCACTTTTTGTCTCTCTCTTGCTTGGTTGTAAATTCCCATTTCCAGTCAAAAGATTGATCTTTGCTGTTCCTCGATTAGCAGTCGCTTGAACATAGTTCGGTATTATTTCAATTGCTTTGTCGTAATCCTTGATCGACTGTTCAAAATTACCAAGCATATCGTTTGCAGTTCCACGAATGAAATACAGTTCAGGGTCTTTTGCGTTTATGGCAAAATATCTGTCACAATTATTAATTACGTCCTTAAAATTACCTTGGGAATAATTAATCCGAGCAAGCCAATAAAGAGCTGCTTCCATCATTCCGTTGTTATTGTTTTTTACAACGACATACTTATAATCCTCTTTAGCTTTTTCTAATTGTCCAGCGTGCATTAACGAAAGCCCTCTGTCAATGAAAGAAGCCATATCAGTACTGTCCAATTTTATAGCTTCCGTGAAATCAGATATCGCTAGATCATATTTCTTGATTCGGTCGTATGAAAGTCCACGATTTATGAAACAGGTTTTTCGGACAGTTTTTTGGTTCACCAACTCCATTAATTCTGTATAATCTGAAATTGCCTCTTCAAAGTTTCCAGAATTGAAATTCGCGTTTCCAGAAGTGTATAATTCGTTCGCTTTGTTCTGCGAAAAAGTTGTTGTGGAAACTAAAATGCCAATTAAAAGTATTACGGTTTGTTTCATTGATCTAATATAACATAAGTGTTGCATTTATTTCTCCTGCCTGTCGGCAGACCGGTGCGTTGTTGGCCGCTGTTAATAC
>JABDMQ010000321.1 GCA_013001365.1 Flavobacteriaceae bacterium | reverse complement strand
GTTATTATTGGAAAATTAACAGGAAGTTGGCCTTCAAGCCAACCTTCTTGGTGAAATATACCAATGGGGCCCCAGTATCTGTTGACCTGACCAGTAACTTTTACCTTAATGAGCAGATATGGCTAGGTGCCTTCTATCGTGTAGGCGATGGTGTTGGCGCATTAGTTAACTTCAAGATCTCTGATGTCATCAATATTGGTTACTCTTTTGACTACATTACATCAGACCTTAATCCATATGCCAATGGGTCACATGAGGTCATGTTAGGTTTTGACCTACCTTTTCCTCAACCAAAATGCAACTGTGTAGACTTGCATAATTAAGTTTTAGGTTTTTCGAATGATTATTCTGTAAATGCTTTTAATCGATTATATTAGGCTTTTTATAGATGAAATGTTATATTAGCCTAATTAATTTGGTCTTTCCCTCAAAGAAACCATAAGTAATTATCCCCAAAATGAAAGCGAGAACAACATACCTACTGTTGATTTTCATGCTATTTGCATTATATGCAAGGGCACAGGAAGTGGTATGTGAAGGAACTCCTTGTACTTCGAATGATTTCACAATTGATTATTTCTATCTCGGGGATGAATATGGTGAGCCATTTGGTCCAGGCTACTGTGAGCCTGGGACAACTGTAGATGCACATTTATGGTTAGACTTCACGGCCAATGCAAGTGCTCCAAGATATTCCCTTTATGTTCATTTCAATTTATATGTAAATGATCAATTCGTCGGAACAGTGGATGAATGTTACTATGACGGCATACCAATACCTACAGAAATAATTCTGGATACTTCTACTTTTTCTTGGGAATGTGGCGGTGACGTGGTTCTTCAGGATCTTTATATGTCTTGGCAAACTAATGACAATGGTTCATGCGAATGTTCTCAGTCTCATTGTCTTTCAGAACAGTCAGTAGTAGTACAATCCCCATTAATAGCAAATTTTGAATTTAATCCAAGTTGCGAGACAGCCTATACGGTAGACTTCACGTCAACTACTTCAGGAGGATCACCGCCATACACCTATTTATGGGATTTTGGAGATGGTAATTCCAGTACTGAAGAAAACCCTTCTCATACCTATGATTCAGATGGTCCATTTGTAGTAAGCTTAACTGTTTTTGATATAGAAAACACCGATTCATATGAATATGAGATTTTGGAGTTTGATTGGAACTTTCCACCAGAAATAGTTGCGCCAATGGACATTGCCTTAACTGGTTGCGAAACGGTCATTATTGATGATCCGCCTTATAGTGAGACGCCTGTTGATATAACTGAAGAAGAATTTTCGGCTATTGGTGGGTCAGTATTAGTAAGCAATGCAATTACTTCTTTAACTTATCAAGATATTGCTGATGGAGAATGCCCAATAACCATTACAAGAACTTTTACAATTATAGATGCATGTGACATTTCAAGAACAGACATACAAATAATAACTATAGAAGATGAGATTGCACCTGAAGCTACAAACCCAGCTGATATATTGGTGTCATGCCTTGCAGACATCCCACCTGCAGATATTTCAATAATTAATGCCACAGATAATTGTTCAGTTCCAATTGTAACATTTGTTTCAGATGTATCCAATGATCAGAACTGTCCTGAAACTATTATAAGAACCTATAGAATTACCGATAATTGTGGAAATTTCATAGAGGTATCCCAGAATATTATTGTTAACGATGATATTTTACCAACTGCAACAAGCCCAGCTGACATAAATGTCCAATGTATTGCAGATATCCCGATTCCAGATATAAATATCATAACTGATGAGGCAGACAACTGCTCAATGCCTTCAGTCTTTTTTGTTTCTGATGTTTCGGATGGTCAGAATTGCCCTGAAACGATCATAAGGACTTATAGGATAATGGATGCTTGCAATAATTCAATAGACGTAACACAAAATATCATTGTAAATGATGACATTCCTCCAACTGCCAGTAATCCAGTTGACATAAATGTTCAATGTGTGGATGACGTTCCTGATCCTGACATTAGTATTGTGACTGATGAATCTGATAATTGTTCCGCTCCTTTAGTCACTTTTGTATCAGATGTTTCAGATAATCAAACCTGTCCTCAAATAATTACAAGAACTTACCGAATTTCTGATGCTTGCAATAACTTCATTGAAGTAACACAGAACATAATTATAAATGATGACATCGCTCCGACTGCTAGTAACCTTTCAGACGTTAATTTGCAATGTATTGAGGACCTCCCTCCTCCTGATATTGCATTGATTACTGACGAAACTGATAATTGTTCTGTACCTACTGTAGCATTTGTATCTGATGTTTCCAGTGGAATAACATGTCCAGAAACCATTACAAGGACATATAGTGTATCTGACGATTGTGGAAACTCGATAGAAGTTACCCAAAACTTCATAATCAATGATGACATAGTGCCAACAGCTAGTGATCCTGCTCCAATTATTCTAGAGTGCGGCGAGGCCATTCCAGCTGTAGACATTTCAGTTGTCACAGATGAAAACGATAATTGTTCAATTCCAACTGTAATATTCATCTCTGATGTCTCTGATGGAATGTGCCCAGAAACTATCACCCGTACTTATGAGGTTCATGATGAGTGTGGTAATTCTATTAATGTAAGCCAACAAATTATTTTTGAAGATACTACTGCGCCAACACTACTTGATCCTATTGATGAAAATCTTACTGTTAATTGTGATGAAATACCAGATGTGCCACAACCAGAGTTTGAAGATGAATGTTCATCAAACTTAACTGTTAATTATATTGAAACAGATACCAATGATAACAATACTGTGGATTATGATATTATTAGACAGTGGGAAGTGACTGATGAATGTGGAAATACATTCGTCCTAACGCAAAACATTCGCGTACTTATTTCAAATTGTATTGTTTCCACCTGTAATTCATGTGGTATAGTAGATGATACTATTGCTCCTACAGCAAGCAATCCAGCTGATTTGAATGTAGACTGTGCTGATAATATTCCACCTCCTGACCCACAAGTTGTAACTGATGCGGCAGATAATTGCACCCCACCCGAGGTTTTTCTTGTTTCAGAAGTCGTAAGCATTGATTGCCTTGAAAAAGTTACGCGCGTCTACAGGGTAATGGACGAATGTGGCAATTTTGTTGACGTAACCCATATTATAAATGTAATAGACGACATTCCTCCTACCGCAAGCAATCCAGATGATATTAATGTTTCTTGTATTGAAGACATTCCTCCACCAAATATGGAAGTCGTTACCGATGCTGCAGATAATTGCTCAATTCCTGTAGTTTCATTTGTTTCAGATTTCTCAAACAATACTTGTGAGGATAGGATAACAAGGACTTATAGGGTAACTGATGGATGTGGTAACTATATTGATGTAACTCAAACAATTAATGTAATTGATGACATTGCTCCAACAGCAAGTATTCCAGAAGATATTAATGTTGCTTGCGTGGAGGACATACCACCTCCAAATATTAATGTAATAACTGACGCTGCTGACAATTGTTCAACACCTTCAGTCGAATTCTTGTCTGAAGTCTCAATAAATGATTGTTTGAGCATTATTCAAAGAACTTACAGAATAACGGATAGCTGTGGCAACTTTACTGATGTTGTACAAACCATAAATGTTGTAGACGATGTATTGCCAACGGCAAGTGCTCCGGAAAATATATCTGTACAGTGTATCGGAGATGTACCTTCTCCTGATATTGCCCTTATTACAGATGCATCAGATAATTGCTCGGCACCAACAGTATCTTATATCTCGGACGTCAGTGATGGCCAATCCTGTCCAGAAACAATAACCAGAACTTATCGTGTCACTGATTTTTGTGGAAATTATATCGACCTGCAGCAAGCAATAATCATCAATGACGATATTGCACCAACTGCCAGTAACCTATCAACAGAAAACCTAGAATGCATTGAAGAACTCCCTGATCCGAATGTAAGTTTAGTAACGGATGCTTCAGACAATTGTTCTGTGCCAGAGGTCGCTTTCGTTTCGGATGTGTCTGATGACCAATCATGTTCCGAAACAATTACAAGGACCTATAGTGTAACTGACGATTGTGGTAATACCACCAATGTCACTCAGCTTTTCGTCATTAACGATATTACGGCTCCTACTGCAAGTGGCCTACCCTCTGTTGAGCTTGAATGCATAGACGAGCTTCCATCACCCAATACAAGTTTGATAACAGATGCTCAAGACAATTGCAGCATTCCTGTTGTAGAATTCGTTTCTGATGTGTCGAACAACGAGAGTTGTTCAGAGATCATTACTAGAACATATAGAATAACTGACAGTTGTGGCAATTCCACGGATATCTTACAATCTTTCACGGTCGTTGATTCGGAGCCAACAGCAAGTCCTTTACAAAATATAACTCTTAATTGCCCTGAAGAGCTTCCAGAACCAGATGTAGAAATTATAACTGATGAGTCCGATAATTGTGGTATACCAAGTGTTAGGTGGGTCAATGACACTAGTAGAAATGAAGGATGCAGCATCATTGTTACAAGAATATATAGATTAAGTGACTCATGCGGAAACAATACTGACATAACCCAAGAATTTACCATTGTAGATGATATCGCGCCTTCATTGACCTCTATCCTTGAAACTGAGCTGACTGTTAGCTGTGATAAAGTTCCTGAAGTACCTATTCTTGAATTTGAAGATAATTGTAGTACGGAACTTGATATTGATTTTCAAGAATCGATTGGAAGCCAATTTAATGGCAATTATGATATACAAAGAACTTGGACTGTGACGGACAGTTGTGATAACCAAAGCGTTTTTTCACAATTAATCCACATGCAATCCATTCATGAAACTTATCGTGAGAATTTAACATTATGCATTACTGACGATGAAGTTGACCTCAATAGTTTGCTTTCAATGGATAATACCGGCAATGAAGGTTGGACCAGTGGATCATTGCATATGCTAGAAGAAGGAACATTCATTACAAATGAAGCCTCTTTGAGTACTTATTATTTCCAACATGTAAGAACGGAAAATAGCTGTTCTATCACAACAAACGTAATTCTAGAAGTTAATGACAGCTGTGTGGATTATCCATGCATTGATGGTGAGGCCAATGTCGAGATAACAAAAATGGTAACACCTAATGGCGATGGCATTAACGATTTCTTTGAGGTGGTATACATAATCAGCGAATTAAGTGATAATACCTGCGATATAGTGACAGATGTAAAGATCTTCAATCGTTGGGGTACTCGCGTTTATCATTCCAATGATTACCAGAATGATTGGGACGGTTATTCACCTGGCTCAGGAATGGGAGGCAATGATTATTTGCCTACGGGAACATATTTCTATATCGTAGACCTCCAGAATGGTGGTATTAAACCAATACAAGGCTATATATACCTAGGAAGTGATTGATATGAGGAGAATTAGGTACATAGCAATGATTCTGATTTTGTTCGGTTTTTCGAAGCCGGCCAAGGCTCAGCAATTTCCTCAATTCACCCAGTATATGTACAACACGATTTCTGTTAATCCGGCCTATGCTGGGTCTCGAGAGTTCATGGTGATAAACTTATTGAACCGTAACCAATGGGTTGGCATTGATGGTGCTCCTAACACGCAGACATTAACAGTCCATTCATCTGTACCAGGTTCTAAATTCGGACTAGGACTATCCGTGATCAACGACAAGATCGGCTATG
>JABDMQ010000202.1 GCA_013001365.1 Flavobacteriaceae bacterium | reverse complement strand
GACTGATTTTCCTGAAAGTTGAAGACAGTGATGTGGATGCCACACATGAACTGAACCTAAACAACACGAGGCTTCGTTTTGATACGAAATCGCCAAGAGATAAGACCAATCGAGACATTAAGACCTCTGTTAGGGTAATCGATACCGAAATACGTTGGTTGAAAGGACGAACCCTTATAAAAGATGCTAATACAAAGCCAATCATTAATGAGAAAGCATGTTGCAGTTCGGTTTGGCAGGTGCATTCTTATCTTCATGGCAAATGGAAGAACAAGAACAAACCCAGCAATGAGTACCATTATTCCTTTAAAGATGAAAAGGGCTCTTTTGATGCCTACAAGAAATCTGAAAATGGAACTTTAGAGCCAATCAATAACAATACAGCACAGGTCAGGATATTGAAGACAGAAAATGGTTATGAGATCGAGCAGATCTTTGATGGTCTTTCAACTATTTCTGGAATAAAACATCTGGATTCCAATAAACTTATATTGGTTAGAAAAGATGGAAAGGAAAGTGTCTTGCACCGAATAAAGGAATAAGCAAATCACAAGGATTTTACACGTAACCCAACAAAATAAGTACGTGGCGCCCCAGGACCATACACATAATTGCTGTCCCTGTTCTTCCCTGTATCGAAATCATCTTGATAGGCATTGAAAATGTTCTTGACGCCTCCAAACAGTTCAAACCCTAGATCCAATTTCTCGTTTTCCAATAAATAACTGCTTCGCCAGCTGAACTCATGAAATGAAGGGGTCGTCTTGTATTCGTTAATGAGTTGTTCTGGCGCACCAGCGAAATGTGCCAGGGTCATATCGCCTGTGTAAACATAGTTGAAGTTGGTATTGAACTTGTCATTAGGCATGATGCTCATGGTGGCAAAGCCATAATGATTGGGAGTCCTCAAGAACTCTCTTTTTGGATCCAATCCTTCAATCGTTTCAAAGGCAGAGTCGAATTCACTTGTCTGTATTGTGAATCCAGCTTCCAATTGTACTTTTCTCTTGAAATTTGCTCTAGTCTCTAAGGTTATACCTTTTACTACAGCAGCATCACCGTTCTGTTTTTCGAATAATTGCCCAAATTCATCTTCCCCAACCGGGTTGAGATAAAAGGCATCTTTTAATCGCGTGTAAAATCCTTCCAAGGTAAATCCTGCAATGAAGTTTTCCGAGGCCTTATCGTAATTAATCGAAGCGCTTAAGCTATTGGAGCGTTCTTCCTTGAGGTCATCATCCAATGATATTCTGGAAATTCCACCGCCAGCGAATGCTATATGTAAATCGGTATCGAATGCTTGTGGTGCCCTGAAGCCTGTGCTCCAAGTCGCTCGAAGCTGTAGATTAGCCTCTGATTTGTACAATACCGATACACGAGGACTCACTATGGGATTATCAACCAGATTATTATTGTCTAATCGGAACCCAGACAGCAAATTCAGTTTAGGAGTGATTTCCCAATCACTTTGAAAGAACATACCTAGGTTTTTCGTCGTCTGATCGATTTTGTAATTATACGATTCAATGAGATCCAGCACATCATCCACCAAGTATTCCGACCCAAGAGTCAAGACATTGCTTCCTCTAAAAAAGTCGTTCAATCTGTGATTATACTGCAAACCACCTTGCAAGGTTACGGTCTTTGATGTGCCATAGGGTGGATTGGAAATATGCTCCTGAATAGCAACATCTTCATCTGGGAAAATACCTGTGTAATGATCTCTGTCGGTCCGTTGCCCTGCCAAATATGTTATCAATGAACTGTTCTCATCATTGAAATTTATTTGATAATCCAAGCTGCCTAAGACCACGTCATGTGTGCGTTCCTCAGATTGCTGTGCTAAATAGGCGGGGCCATCTACCATTTCACCACCATAGCGATATTCGTTGAGTTTGCTGAAACTGGCTTCGAGTTTCTGATTTTCTGCTGGAAGAAGAAAGAAATTTGCCCCAAACGAATTGTTCTTGAGTTGGGTGAGTTCGGAGAAGTTATCACCATTCTGGTCGTAAAGGTCTCTATTCCTATTGTTAATGAACAAAGACAAACCAGCATTTTTAGACTTGGAGACCACCGTGGCGTTTCCTGAAATCATATGGTCATCAGCATTTCCATCTACACTCTGATAGGTATAATTGATATCGAAATTATTGGTCTCTGGTAATTTAGTAATGACGTTCACTACACCGCCAATAGCACTCGAGCCATATAAGGCAGAGCCTCCACCGCGAATGGTTTCAATGCGCTCGATCATGTTCACGGGAATTTGTTCCAATCCATATAGACCAGTAAGCGGACTGAATATCGGGCGACCGTTTATAAGGATCTGTGAGTAACCACCGCCTAATCCGTTAATTCTAAGTTGTGTGTAATTACAGGTTTGACAATCGGTCTCGACCCGCAGTCCTGGTTGGAATTTCAAGCCTTCTGACAAGTTACAGGCTTGAAGTGTAGTAAGACTTTCACTGTTTAGGATGTTAACTATCACTGCGGAATTGGTCTTGCGTTTGAAGGTCCGTGTACCGGTAACTACGACCTCATCCAAGATTTCGGTGTTCAATTCAAAATCCAAGGAGGTGTTTTCCGCTAGTTTTATGGATTTACGTTGGGTCTTATAACCTGTAACGGTTACTACGATGGAGTAGTTGCCTGAATCGACATTTTCGATTTTGTAATTACCGCTTTCATCACTTAATGTCCCAAAAGACGTGCCTTCAAGAAAAACATTGACATAAGGAAGTGCCTCGCCATCAGCGGTAATTGTCCCAGAAATAACAAGATTGTCTTGGGAAAATGCCATTTGGGCCATTGCCAAGATCGCAAGTATTGTCTTATAGGTCATTCAAAAGATTTGACGCAAAGATAAACTAAAAATTTAGACATGCCTAAAAATATATTTTTGTTATAGTAAATTATGTATATTTGTGCTGTGATTACTTTATCTGAAGAAAATTATCTAAAGGCAATTTACCACCTAGGAAAGCGTGGCTCGCAGTCTGTGAGTACTAACGCCATTGCCAGGAAAATAAAGGCAAAAGCATCTTCTGTAACTGATATGATGAAGAAGCTTGCCGAGAAAGATCTCGTTAATCACAAGAAGTACCAAGGCGTTAAGCTAACAGAAGATGGTCAAGCTCATGCCATCAAGGTCATAAGAAAACACAGGCTTTGGGAAGTTTTCCTTGTGGAAAAGCTCAAGTTTTCTTGGGATGAGGTACACGAAGTTGCCGAACAGCTTGAGCACATCAAGTCCGAAAAACTTACTCAACAATTAGATGCATTCCTAGGATTCCCTGAGCGCGATCCTCATGGTGATCCCATCCCGGACAAAGACGGAAATTTTGCTGTCACGAATAAGATCTTGCTTTCTGAAGCTGAGGTCGATACTAAATATACCTGTGTCGGTGTCAAGGATTCCTCAGCAGATTTCTTGAAATACTTGAATAAATACAACCTTACCTTAGGAACGGAATTGGAAGTTCTTAGTCGGGAAGATTTCGATGGTTCATTCAGTATCCGATTCAACAATATCCGATTGAATGTTTCCAAGGACATCGCTGCTAACCTATTCATAAAACCAAATTAGAATTATGGAACAAGTATTAGATTATTTCGAATCGATCGATCCTGTTTTAGGAGCATTCTATGCCTCCCTTTTTACTTGGGGATTAACCGCTTTGGGAGCCTCTTTAGTGTTTTTTATGCGAGGCATGAATCGTGGTTTGCTCGATGGTATGCTAGGTTTTACAGGAGGCGTTATGGTGGCAGCAAGTTTTTGGAGCTTATTGGCGCCAGGCATTGAAATGAGCCCAGGTGAAGGCTTTGTAAAGGTGATTCCAGCTGCGACAGGATTTGCGCTTGGGGCATTATTTATTTTTGGATTAGATAAAATATTACCTCATTTGCACATTAACTTTAAGGAAAGCGAAAAAGAAGGTGTAAAGTCGCCTTGGCATCGAACCACATTATTGGTATTGGCGATTACTTTACATAATATCCCGGAAGGATTAGCAGTAGGCGTATTATTTGGTGGTGTTGCTGCAGGAATACCAGAGGCAACAATTGGCGGTGCTGTCGCATTGGCTCTGGGAATAGGTATCCAGAACTGCCCTGAAGGCTTGGCAGTATCGATGCCTTTAAGAAGAGAAGGCGTTAGTAAATTCAAGAGTTTTTGGTATGGTCAGTTATCTGCAGCAGTAGAACCAATCGCGGCCGTAGTAGGTGCTCTGGCAGTAACATTTTTCACACCGATTTTACCGTATGCCTTGGCATTCGCGGCAGGGGCGATGATATTTGTTGTTGTTGAAGAAGTGATTCCTGAAACACAAAGAGATAAATACACCGATATCGCCGTTCTAGGATTCATTGGAGGCTTCATTGTCATGATGACATTGGATGTTGGTCTAGGCTAAAACCCTATTCCACTAAAATACCAAATGCACCCTTTGTCAAGATTTTATCTAATGACTTCAAAGCTTCCGATTCTTTCAAAAAAGTAAAACCATTTGAAGTGTTTATGAGGTCTACAGTTACTTTTTTGAAGTTGTATGTATCGTCATTCTCTTCATCAAGAATCATGATAAAATGTTCGTTTTGCATTTCGACGATTGCAGTTTCAGGCAAGGCATTTGCCTCTTCTGTGCCAGTGATGATCTCTGCATTAACGAACATGCCGGTCAAGAATCTATTGGCTTCATCCTTAGGATGACCATGGACTTTTATCGTCCTATTTGCCTCAATAGAGGTGCCGACCAAATATACTGTTCCATCATAAACCTCATCAGATGATTCTGGAATTTTAAAGGTCATGTCTTGTCCTTTCTTGATTTTCATGATATCCTTTTCAAAAACAGATAACTCAATATGGATATGGTCATTATCTACAATTTCCATGATGGCAGTCGCTGGAGACACATACGAACCCTTGGATACATTAACTTTGGTGATACTGCCGCTTATTGGTGCATAAATGCTAATGATAGATGAGATATTGCCTTGTTCAACGCTTGAAGGCGAAATATTCAGCATGGTCAGTTGTTTGTGCAAGCCATTGTATTTTGCCATTGCCGTTTTATAATTGCTTTCGGCATTCATGAAGTTCTTTTTTGAGGTTATGTTTTCATCCATCATGGTGTTTTGTCTATCATATTCAGATTTAAGATAATCCAACTGACCTTTTACCTCCATATATTCCTGTTGTATGCTGACAAAATCAGGATTTTCAAGAGTTACCAGTCGTTGCCCTTTTTTTACAAAATCGCCAATAAGCAATGGTGTTGTCTTGATGTAACCACCCATTATGGCATTGACGAAAGCCCTGTTTTCTGGTGGCACATCAATCATTCCGTTAGCAGTTACAGCTAAAGGCATCTGCTTTTTTTCAATGGTTCCGAAGGCCATGTTGTTTTGCTCGAATTGCGCTTTGCTGATCTTGATTCGATTGTCTGCAATTGCTTCTGTGGTTTTAGAAGCATCTTTTTCGGAATTGCCACAAGATGAAAGGAGTACCATTAACCCGATTGACAATAATGTATATAGTGTACGTTTCATAACGTTGAATTTATAGCGTTAAATAATTTATGTTGATGACCGTTTGGTTGTAATTGTTGAGGTTTTCCAGATAATTCAACTGAAGTTCGTAGGCGTTTTCAAGACTCAAGATATATTGGTAAAAGTCTATTTCGCCATTCCTGAAACTTCCATTGGCTGTTTTTAGGATTTCGTCAGAAAGCTGACGTCCTTCGTTTTCATAATAATCCAATTCCTTCTCATATTGAAACAATTGCGATTTTAAAGCTTGGTATTTTCGTTTGAGCTGTATCTCGTAATCATTGGTCTCTTCTTCAATGATATCTTCTGCTATTCTTGAAGCCTTTATTCGAGAAGACTGCCCTCCAAACA
>JABDMQ010000196.1 GCA_013001365.1 Flavobacteriaceae bacterium | reverse complement strand
TTTCAATGGCATCTTCGGCTTTCTTAAGCGGGGAATCCTTTCTTGTAGAATCCATATGATCCCGATCCTGTACATTTTTCAGGACCTCTTCATAATTCACATCTTCACCTCGATCTAACAATTCGTCGTAACGTCTTTTTGCACGTGTATCTGGAGACGACACCATGAAGATCTTCAACTCTGCCTTTGGGAATACTACAGTGCCTATATCTCGACCATCCATTACGACACCTTGGTTCTTGCCTATTTGTTTCTGCAGTTTAACAAGATGTGCCCGTACCTCAGGAATTGTAGCCACTTGACTAACAAATGACGATACTTTCATGGTTCGTATTTTATTCTCAACATTCTTGTCATTAAGGAATATTTCACCGTAGCCTAACTCATCATTAAACTCGAATCTTAGATCGATATTTGGCAATTCTGAGATGAGGCCTTTAACATCAAAATGATTTTCTGAGATATATCTTTTACTAATCGCAAATAATGTAACTGCTCGGTACATTGCTCCGGAATCAACATATGCATAGCCCAATTCTTTGGCAACTTGTTTTGCAATGGTGCTCTTTCCTGTAGAAGAGAAACCGTCAATGGCGATTGTAATCTTATCCACTATTGTAAATCTATATGGAGACCAAAAAAACTAGTGTTAGATGCACTGGTGTATCTCGCATGGGTATAACTGAATCTCATTTTATTCAGTTTAATACCAATACCTACAGACAAACCCGAAAAACTTCTTTGGTCAATAATCTTTAATTCTTCTGCCCTCCTGAAATTGTATCCTAACCTTATGTTGAATCCTCTTTCTGGGAACAATTCTGCTCCGAAGATAACATGTCTTATGGCATTACCCAAAAACCCCACGTTTTCTTCAGTTTGATTTCCATCTAGGTCAGAGGTCGTACGCGCAGGATTGGGCTTTGCTATATTCCATGTTTGCAAATTCTCTAAGGTTAAATGCCACCTAATGGGTACATTTTCCAATTTTTGTGACAGTCCGAGATCAACTTCTAGCGGCAGTTTCTCATTGCGGCCAGCATAAGTAGTGATCTGAGTCCCTATATTTCTAATTGTCAAAGCCGCATGAAATCCAATATCTTCATTGATATAGATTGCACCAAGATCAGCAGCAACTCCAAATGATGAATATTCTTCTAGCTTGGAGGTAATGAACTTTGCATTGGCACCAATATAAAAATCAGACCAAGGGATATTGAAAGCATAACCCAATGACAATGCGGCTTCATTTCCAGAAAAGCTTCCAGTTTCATTTCCTTGTTCGTCATAGCCATCAAAATCACCATAATTAATGTATGTAACACCAGCATGAAAGGTCTGCACTCTGCGGTCGTAAGTGTACGCGTATGCAGCCGTTCCATATCCAATGCCTCCTAGATAACTTGTATAATTAAGTGCTAATTGATTGTCCATTTCAACGTTAATGGTTGCAGGATTGTAAAGACCTTGTGTAACGTCATAATCGTAGTTTGTGAGGACTTTTCCACCCAAAGCTGCCTGACGAGGAGAAGACACCAAATTTAGGAATTGGAATGTCGCCTCTCCTCCTATTTGGGCATAGGACATAAAGGTTAAGATGAGGCAAACAAACGTAATACTAGTCTTTGGCATGCGCTGCAAAGTAACTAAATATTACTTAGAACGCTTATACCTTGTAATTATTTTGGGAATTGAAAATTCAGGAATCTATTGGGCTATTTTATTTTCAATTTTTGCCCTACACTAAGCACATTTGTATCGAGCTTATTCAAAGATTTCAATTCCTGTAGCGTTAAATTATGCTTCTTGGCTATGCTCCATAAAGAGTCTCCTTTTTGAACAATATAAACAGATGATTCTTCAGTTTCTGATTCATTTGCATTGCCATATTTTTTAATAAGGTCTTCAATTACTTTCTCCTTATCTGCCTTGGCATCTTGCAGGCTGTCTTTTACTTTGGCTTGAATATTCTTGTTCTCCTCCTGCTTTTCCAGTATGATTGCCGATTGCTCTGTTACCTCTTCATTATCTTCAGCTTTATTCTCAAGGTCTTTTTTAGGACCTGACATAACAACATTAACCTTATCTTCTTCAGGTAATGTATTTTCAGAAATTGAGCTTGGAGCTTGAGTATCAGCAAGGACTGCAGGATTATAAACAGAAATCTTAAGCTTTTGACCTACACTTATATTATTAAGCGCCAAATTATTCAACTCCTTCAGGTCCTTAATGCTCATTCTATATTTCTTAGCTATACTAAATAAGCTTTCTCCACCTTTGACCACATGTATTTTTTGTGGTTCATCTTTCACAGTTCCTTCTATTTCAGTATTAGTGCTTTGGTCAGTACTGTTATCAGCATCGTCAACTACTAGATTTATTGTTGATCCTGGCATGGAATCAGGAGGAAGGTCCGGAGGTGTCATTCCATTAGGCGTTTGACCTGGTGCTAATCTTGCAATGATCTTCCCTTCGGCTTGGCTAACCACTGGACTACTGGAAGCTACAGAATGAATCTTGACCATCTTAAGTTCTTGCCCAATTTTCAGGTTATTGCTGGATAGTTTATTCATGGATTTTAATTCCGTGATTGAAACACCCATCTTTTTAGAAATCTTGTACAAAGACTCCCCAGCCTTTACTT
>JABDMQ010000195.1 GCA_013001365.1 Flavobacteriaceae bacterium | reverse complement strand
GGATGATCTTTCTTGATCTCTTCAAAAACGGGCAAACCCTGCTCATATTCACCTAAAGATGCACAATGGAACCATAGTGATCTATCACCTGATGATATGGCACTTTCAATTTTCTTGAAGGCTTGTTTTCTACCAGTAACACCAAGCTTTAATTTAGAATTGAAAAGTGCAATCAGTTTAACATGGAATGCAGCTATATAAGTCAAGATGTTGTAAACAGTTCGCAAGCAATATGTGTTTGATGCTAAAATACAGTTCTTTGTCATTATTTCATTGTCACACATATAACATTTTCGTAAATTCGTTTCCATGAGGAAAATACAAATGGTCGACCTTAAAGGTCAATACAAGAAGATAAAAGAAGAGGTTGACAGTTCTGTTTTGGAGGTAATAGATTCCACTGCATTCATCAATGGACCTAAAGTCCATGAATTCCAGAAAAATTTGGAGGATTACTTAGGAGTTAAGCATGTCATTCCTTGTGCCAACGGAACCGATGCATTGCAGATCGCCATGATGGGCCTGGAATTGAAACCTGGTGATGAGGTGATCACTGCAGATTTTACCTTTGCTGCTACTGTTGAAGTCATTGCTCTTTTGAACTTGACTCCTGTACTTGTAGATGTAAACCCAATTGATTTCAATATAGATATTGAGGCCATAAAAAAAGCGATTACACCTAAGACCAAAGCTATCGTACCTGTTCATTTATTTGGACATTGTGCTAATATGGAGGCCATTCTCGAAATTGCAAAAGAACATGACCTATATGTCATTGAAGACAATGCACAAGCCATAGGTGCGGATTATAGATTCAGTAACGGGAAGCGTGTAAAAGCAGGAGCAATGGGCGACGTTGGTTCAACGTCATTTTTTCCTTCCAAAAACCTTGGATGTTACGGAGATGGAGGCGCCATTTTCACCAATGATGATGACTTGGCACATACCATTCGAGGTATCGTAAATCATGGCATGTACAAACGGTACCATCATGATGTTGTGGGTGTCAATTCTCGTTTGGATTCCATTCAAGCGGTCGTATTGAATGCCAAACTACCTCATCTGGATTCGTATAACAAGGCACGAAGGAATGCAGCTAAAAAATACAACGCAGCCTTTAAGAACCATGAAAAAATCATAACACCTTCTGGTCTTAGCAGTTGTAATGGCATTTGCGATACTTGCGATTGTCATGTATTCCATCAATATACCTTAAGAGTCCTAAATGCAGATAGGGATGCCCTTGTAGAACATTTAAATTCACTCGGAATCCCTTGTGGTGTATATTACCCTATTCCTTTACATAGGCAAAAGGCATATCTGGACTCACGCTATAAGGAAGACGATTTTAAAGTAACTAATCAACTTGTAA
This sequence comes from Flavobacteriaceae bacterium, assembly GCA_013001365.1. GTDB lineage: Bacteria > Bacteroidota > Bacteroidia > Flavobacteriales > Flavobacteriaceae > JABABD01. The sequence goes on along the minus strand of JABDMQ010000195.1, from coordinate 1,141 downwards.
AGGAAGTGATTTCACTTCCTATGCATACTGAGTTGGATGATGAACAGATCGAATTCATCACCAATACAGTAATAGAATTCATTGATAACAACTAATCAACTACAAATGAAAAATTTTAGCTTATTCATTGCGCTGATATTCACAATTACAATTTCAGCACAAGACACTTATTTACATTGCGGCAAATTAATAGATACGAAAAATGGAAAAGTACTTTCCAACAAGACCATTGTCGTTTCAGGAAAGAAAATCACGGCCGTTAATAACGGATTTACCGAAGCAGCAAACTCAGATGACATTGTCATTGATCTAAGCAATAAGACCGTTATGCCAGGTTTTATCGATATGCATGTACATATTGAAGGTGAAACAAGTCCAACGCGATATTTAGACCGATTTACTAATAATCCAGCAGATGTCGCATTCACAGCAGCAGCGCTGGCTCACAAGACCTTACTGGCGGGTTTCACTACAGTAAGGGACCTTGGTGGAAGTGGCGTCAATGTATCATTGCGTAATGCCATTGCCAAAGGAAAGGTTTCAGGACCACGAATTTTCGCGGTTGAAAAAGCGATAGGTACAACAGGAGGGCATGCAGACCCAACCAACGGCATGAGCAAGAAACTCATGGGTGACCCTGGGCCTGCCGAAGGCGTAATCAATAGTCCAGAAGATGCTAGGAAAGCAGTAAGACAACGATACAAAAATGGGGCCGACTTAATAAAGATCACTGCTACAGGTGGTGTCTTGAGTGTTAGCAAGAATGGTCACAATCCGCAGTTCACTCAAGAAGAGGTGAACGAGATCGTAAAGACTGCTAAGGAATACGGTATGCCTGTTGCGGCACATGCGCATGGTGATGAAGGCATGAAACGTGCCATTAGAGCAGGTGTGCAAACCATAGAACATGGGTCGTTGATGAGTAAGGAAACGGCAGCCTTAATGAAACAATATGGCACCTATCTGGTCCCTACTTTGTCTGCTGGTAGATATGTAGCGGAAAAGGCCGATGTACCAAATTATTATCCAGAGATCATCATTCCTAAGATCAAGATGATCGATGCCGAATTAAGAAAGACCTTCGCCATGGTGCACAAAGAAGGTGTTAACATCGCCTTTGGTACCGATGCAGGCGTATTTC
>JABDMQ010000178.1 GCA_013001365.1 Flavobacteriaceae bacterium | reverse complement strand
TCTATCTTTGTTTCCTTATACAATCTACGTAGGCAGGTATGAATATAAGTTACAATTGGCTGAAACAATTTGTCAATATTAGTCTAAATGCAGAAAAAATCGGTGAAATGCTCACTGACCTCGGTCTTGAGATTGAAGGCATAACCTCATATCAATCTGTTAAAGGAGGACTTGAAGGCGTTGTTATTGGAGAAGTGCTCACCTGCAAGAAGCACCCTAATGCAGACAAGCTTAAACTTACCACGGTAGACCTAGGCAACGGTGACCCCGTACAAATAGTATGTGGTGCACCTAATGTAGCTAAAGGACAGAAAGTGCCGGTTGCAACAATTGGAACAGAGCTTTACGATGATAAAGGAGAACCTTGGAAAATAAAGAAAGGCAAGATTCGTGGTGAAGAGAGCCACGGAATGATATGTGCTGAAGACGAACTAGGTCTAGGTAAAAGTCATGATGGTATCATGGTTCTCGATAAGTCCCTTAAAGTCGGAACCAAAGCTTCTGATGTCTTTGAAATTGAAAATGACCAAGTTTTTGAAATAGGCCTCACCCCTAATCGTGCAGACGCCATGAGTCATTATGGAGTTGCCCGTGATCTAAAAGCCGGAATGCTGCAAAACCAAGTTCCTGTAGAATTGATCACACCTTCGGTAAGTGCTTTCAAGATAGACAACCGAACCTTGAAAATCGATGTACAGGTCGAGGATAAGGAATTAGCACCGCGATATTGCGGAGTTACCATCACTGGATTGAAAGTTGAAGAATCACCTGATTGGTTGAAACATCGATTAAAGGCCATTGGATTAACCCCCATCAATAACATTGTAGATATTACTAACTATACATTGCATGAGCTTGGGCAACCATTACACGCTTTTGATGCTTCAAAGATCTCTAATGGTGAGATTATCGTCAAGACTCTTCCAAAAGGAACCAAATTCACAACTCTTGATGAGGTAGAACGTGAACTTCATGAAGAAGACCTGATGATCTGTGATGCTGAAAAACCCCTTTGCATTGCTGGTGTTTTTGGGGGGATTAATTCGGGTGTAACAGAAACCACAACGAGCATCTTTCTTGAAAGTGCCTATTTTAATCCTATTAGCATTAGAAAGACCTCCAAAAGACATGGTTTGAATACCGATGCTTCCTTCCGTTTTGAAAGAGGTATAGATCCCAACATCACAGAATATGCGTTAAAACGAGCTGCACTTCTCATTCAAGAGATTGCTGGTGGCGAGATCACTTCAGACATATATGATCTCTATCCAACGAAAATCGAAGACTCTCAAGTGGTACTAAATTTTGAGAATACAGCTAATCTTATAGGCCAGGAAATACCAAGAGAGACCATCAAACAAATCCTGACATCGTTGGAAATTACCATAAATAATGTAACCGAGACAGGATTGGGCCTTACGATTCCTTCATATAGAAATGATGTGACGCGAGAAGCCGATGTCATTGAAGAAATCCTACGCGTTTATGGGTATAACAATATTAGCACGACTGAAAAGCTGAACGCATCTATTTCCAACGCTTCTAAATTCGATGATCACAAACTACAGAATGTCATCGGGAATCAATTAGTCGCTCAGGGATTTTATGAAATATTGGCAAATTCATTGACTACAGGTGATCACAACTCATTGACCCAAGGCCAAAAGGATGAATTCAATGTGACCATGCTGAATCCACTTAGTCAAGACCTAAGTATCATGAGACAATCGTTATTGTTCTCTGGTTTAGAAGCTGTTTCATATAACATAAACAGAAAACGTCTCAACTTGAAACTCTTCGAGTTTGGCAAGACCTATCATAACTATCCATCAGGACGAGAAGAACATAAGCATTTAACGCTTTTGGTCTCAGGCAATAGAAACTCTGAAGCATGGAACACAGAAACAAAAAACAGTGATTTCTTCTATGTAAAAGGTGTTGTTTCTTCTGTCTTACAGAAACTAGGATACAAGAACACGTCTTATTCTGATGTAAAATCCGACCTTTTCTCTGAGGGACTTTCGGTACAATGGGCAAAGAAAAGCCTAGCGGAATTTGGTGTAATAAAGAAATCCATCTTGAAACATTTCGACATTGACCAAGAGGTTTTATTTGTTGATTTTAATTGGGACAATATCCTGGATAGCGTTAAACATCAAAAAACCAAGTTTTCAGACTTACCGAAATACCCATCTGTACGACGTGATTTTGCTTTGTTACTTGATGAATCGGTATCATTTAGGGATATTAAGACCATTGCAAAAAAGAGCGAGAAACATCTTCTTAAAGAAGTGACCTTGTTCGATGTATATCAAGGCAAGAGCCTACCCAAGGGCAAGAAAAGCTACGCGGTAAGTTTCATGCTTCAGGACGAAAGCAAGACTCTTACAGATAAACAAATAGATAAGATCATGGGCAAATTGCAAACCAATTTCGAGAAACAACTTGGCGCTGAATTACGTTAATAGAAATCTTTAGTTTTACGGAGCATGATCAACTACTTGAACCGCATTCTTTTTACAACACTATTTTTAATTACATGCTCAGGCTTTGCACAAAAAAAGGTCAAGGATACTACTAAGACCTGGGACCTTGTCAAGTACGATTTTAATGCAAGTTTAAGAGGCGTAGGCAATGCATTCACCCAGCCGTTAAGATGGAAAAAGAAAGATGCCTTGACTTTTGCAGGCATTGCAGCTGGCTCAGCGATTTTGTATTCGTTTGATGAGCAATCAGCAGATTTTTTCACGCAACAAGCTGAAGATGTCCCAATAGGTATTCGAGAATTTGGACGTTACCTTGGTAATCCACAGAACAACTATGCCATTTCAGCCGGCATATATGGTATCGGTCTCTTAACGAAGAACGAAAAAATGCGTAAGACTGGTGTTTTATTAGTTGCTTCTGGATTCACAGTTGGGTTGATTTCATCGATGGCGAAAACAGCTATTGGCAGGGCGCGACCAGGCACGGAATTTGGAAAAGATGTCTTCAAACCATTCAGTAAAGAAGGTGCGTTTCATTCCATGCCATCAGGGCATGCGGCTTTGGTCGTTACTACAGCCCATGTCATCGCTAAGCAATTCGAAAGCCTTGGTATTAAGATATTGATCTATTCACTTGGTGCTATTACACCCATCTCAAGACTCTGGAGTGCCGACCATTGGCTAACTGATATAGTTTTAGGATCCGTACTTAGTATAGTTGTTGTTGATGGTATTGACAATTTCTTGTTCAAGGAAAAATTGTACGATTATCCAGAGGGCAAGAAGAAAATCTCTTGGAATCTTAAGCTTGGCGCAGGACAGTTGGGTGTTGTTGGGACATTTTAGGTTTTTCTAGATTAAACAGATTTGTTAAATAATTGCATGCAAAGGCTTTATAATTTAAATTAGAGTCGACAAATAGCTTATTTAACACAAGATGATCAAACGAACGAATGTAGAATCGCAACTCCAGCGTTCTCAATCTTCATTAATGGATTCTTCGGATATCCTTAACCAGGTCAAGGATATTCTTGATAAGGAGACCGATCAGGAATTACGTATTAATTCTGAGTTAGGCTCGGGCTTTTCGGGCTATTCTAATGCCTTTGACTTTGATTTACTCGAAACGCACAATATTTATCATTTAAGCAGCATTAAAGATATCTGTGTAGATTATAGGCTTAGGTTCCTTGATACGAAGTATTTCAAAGGTGAAATCCCTAACGAGGCCATTAACAAGATCAAATTATTGGAAAAAAACCATGAGATTCAGTTAAAAGGGTTCAAGATTATAGCACCTTCAAAGTTATTTAAACTGAAAAAGGCCGACGACCCATTATTATTTGCTCCTATTGGTAATGATTATTACTACTTGATCCATACTTGGGGAAATGACTTGAGCCCATTACGAAAATGGCTTATGCTACCATTTCGAAATTTCGAGACCCTAGCATTTACTACTTTAATTGTTAGCTTTTTGGCAACCTTTCTTGTTCCAAATGGTATGTTCAGCAAGGAAACATCGGCATCAGAATTCTGGATGCTATTCTTCTTTATGTTCAAATCTATTGCAGCCATAGTGATTTTCTATGGTTTTGCATTAGGAAAGAATTTCAACACAGCAATTTGGGACTGCACTTACAATAAAGCTTAGTTGTTCTCTGCAAGCTGCCTTTCATTATCCACCTGAGGAAGAATTACGGTGTCCACCTTATATACCAAGCCATTTGATAATAAGATATCTTGTTGTAGAACCTCGACAGGATAGCCATTAGCATCTTTTATAAAGATGGTCTCTTCATCATAAAATGTCGTAATCTCCAGACCATTCAGCATTTTGTAAGTGGCTAATAGACCATTGTTCTCGTCTATATCAGCTACAATGGTTGACGATCGGAGTCTGCCTTCAATAATATGATAGGCAGCTATTGACTTCAATTTTTCAATATTGCGTGGTTGAAATAGCTCGGTAATGACTTCTACAGGAAACTGTTCGAAGGCCTGATTTGTCGGTGCGAAAACGGTATACTCGTCATTATTCTTGAGTTTCTCAAAATCGCCTGTAAGCTTGAGCACTTTAACAAAGGTAGAGAGGTCCTTTGAATTCTCAAGATAATCGTCCATTGGCATGGCGTTTTCTTCAATGAATTCGATGAATTCTTGAATCATTTGAGCTGTAATTCCTTTAGGCTGCGCGTATGTAGTCATACTCACGAAAATCGCAAGCACAAATACAGCGAGTATGCGAGATACTCGTGTTTTTGAAAGTAACATGACAATTAATTTTAAAATCCCAGTTCTTAAGATACGAAATTTTTGCGTCTTAAGAAAGATTAATCCATAACAATGATACCTTCAATCAATCAAAATTGAAATGATAATTATCAGTTCTCATACGCTAAAGATTTGTATCTTTAAGAGAAACATGTACTATTATGCACGAATCAGAATACATAAAAATATTTACAGGAAGCTTTGTGATCGCTAAATTAATCGTATCCCGACTTGAGGAAATTGGTATTTCACCAGTTATTAAGGATGAGGCAGAATCCGGACGACTTGCAGGCTTCGGACCATCGATACCTGGAATTCAGGAACTTTATGTCCATGAAGACGAGTTGGACAAAGCCGCACCTATCGTTGAAGAAGTGCGGTCGAGCATGTCAGCTTAAACAGTGACAGCGTACATTTTTTCTCTCTGCTCCTTTATTTTTGGGTCCTGCATATACTCATCGAATGTCGTATATCGGTCAATGGCACCATTCGGTGTTAATTCTATGACCCTATTCGCTACCGTTTGAGCAAACTCATGGTCATGTGTCGT
>JABDMQ010000173.1 GCA_013001365.1 Flavobacteriaceae bacterium | reverse complement strand
GAAATAGCCTTTACCAAGTTCCATATCTGCTGTGGCTGACACATTAACATAAGCTGAAGGGTTCTGAGAAGCATCATACTCAAAAACTACAATATTATTTGTGAAAATCGTTCCGATTTCTGAATCGCCTTCAGCGACAGGTGTAGACCAAATTGAATAAAAATCATCGATCGAATAATTCGGGGTGTCTCTATCAATTACATAACTTCCTGCACCATTGACTGCTTCATTGTCTTGCAAAATCAAAGATCCATTATCTTCAACCTTTATAGTTCCAGAATTCGTTAGGTCATAATACACATTCAAGGTACCTCCATCTTCAATGGTAATTTCAGAACTGGCATTATTCAAATCCAACTTTCCTACCCTGATTTCTGTCGATATACTAGGATAATTGGATGAAGAAGGAATAATTACTTTCTGAAGTTTTGTTGCAGAAGGAACTGTTCCTCCTGACCAATTACCAGCTGTATTCCAATCTGTACTTATTGCAGTAACAGACCATGTATAAGTAATGCCATTGCCGTTTGCTGAGGCCGTCGCCCAATTGTTTGAGCTGTTGAGATACTCAATGTCATCATCATCTAAATAGGCCACCAAATTGGTGCCTGAAGACAATTCAAGGTCCATATTGTTATTGATTTCTGTTATTGTACGAGCAGAATTCCAGATACGGAATCCCCAAAAATTACCATCAAAATGATAATTTGTATTATTCCCTGAAGACATGGAATTTGTACAATGCTCACTCGTTGAACCCGAAACTGAACTTGCTGACCAGGTAGCACAATTTGGATATCTCATGTTCCCGCCACTTCTTCCTAAATTTATGTCACCCGTATGTTTTGGAATAGTAAAACCAGTTTGACTGTCCTCATGATTTCCATTCAAATACCAATCAAAGGTAGTCGTACCGCCTGCAGTACCAATTACTAAAGCCACATGGTACCAAGAATCGTCCGCTATACTATTACTAGTAGATCTAAAGAACTCAGCTGAACTTCCATTATTCCTAAAAGCGCCACAATAAACGCGTTCTCCTTCAACGTAAAGCAAAATTCCATGAGTCTTACCCCCCTCTTCATAAATCACCTGTCTTGGTGTAGCGTCATCCACCTTGAACCATGTCTCTATTGTCCGAGTTGCAACCGCTGTATTATTAGAATTGATACTAGTGGTATTCGGAATTTTAATATAATCATTAGTACCGTTTAGCTCATAGCCTAGGTCACATGGTTGGGCAAATGACAAAAACGTTAAAAAGTAAATAGATTTGATGATCGATTTCATAACTTTAGCATTTTATTCAAATTTCGCAAATATCATGCCTATCCTACAAACAGTTAATCGAAATCTTACAAATGATTGTCGATTAAACGCGTATTTAATCGATGTAATGTATATTATTCGATGAAATACATTCTCATAAAATCATGTAAATGAATCCATTACAAAAAAAGTTCGATATAGCGCCGTTTTCAAGTGTTAAAACACAACATTTTTTACCGGCTATAAAAGCCGCAATAAAAATCGCACGGAAGGAAATCGATACAATTACAAAATCCACAGAAGCGTCAACCTTTAAAAACACAATAGAAGCCCTAGATTTTGCCGGAGAGCAATTGGATAGGGTAACCAGCATGTTTTTCAATCTTAATTCTGCTGAAACCAATGACGAAATCCAGAAAATCGCCCAAGAGGCTTCTCCCCTTCTTGCGGAATTTGGCAATGATATTACCCTGAATGAAGATCTCTTTAAACGAGTTAAAGAGGTTCATGATAAAAAGGAATCCATGGATCTGTCCATTGAACAACAAACATTACTTGAAAAAAAATATAAGAGCTTCTCAAGAAATGGCGCCAACCTTCCTGAAAATAAAAAGCAAGAATTAAGGAATATCGATAAGGAACTTTCTAAACTCACCTTGAAATTTGGTGAAAATGTGCTAGCGGAGACGAATGCCTTTGAACTGCACCTTACTGATGAAAATGATCTCAAAGGATTGCCTGATGGCGCGAAAGAAGCCGCAAAGCTAAATGCAAAGGCAAATGATAAAGAAGGTTGGGTGTTCACTTTGGACTACCCTAGTTACCTGCCATTCATGACCTATGCCGACAATCGGGAACTTAGAAAGAGAATGGCGTTGGCCTTTGGCGCAAGGGCATTTAAGAACAATGAATATGACAACCAGGAAATTGTACTTAAGATCGCAAAGCTAAGGTATCAGCGTGCACATTTACTAGGTTATAGATCGCACGCTCATTTTGTACTTGAGGAGCGTATGGCAGAAACTCCTGAAAAGGTCCTTGATTTCCTGAATGAATTGCTAGACAAAGCCAAACCGGCAGCTGAAAGGGAATTCAAAACGCTTGAGAATTTCGCCAAGGAATTACATGGAATCGATCATCTTGAGAAATGGGATGGTGCCTATTATTCTGAAAAGCTCAAGCAGAAGCTGTTCGACCTCGACGATGAACAATTAAAACCTTACTTCAAGCTCGAAAATGTCATCTCTGGAGTATTCGAGGTTGCCGAAAAGATGTTCGACCTTAATTTCATGAAGACAACTGAAATCGATACGTATCATGAAGATGTCCTAACCTATAAAGTCATGGACAACGATGGCAATTTTATTTCCTTGTTCTATGCCGATTTTTTCCCGCGACCTGGAAAGCGAAATGGAGCCTGGATGACCTCCTATAAGCCACAATACATCAAGAAAGGCAAGAATGAGCGTCCTCATGTTTCCATAGTATGCAACTTCACCAAGCCTACCAAAACAAAACCATCATTACTCACTTTTAATGAAGTAACAACACTTTTCCATGAATTTGGCCATGCCCTACATGGTATGTTGGCCAATACTAAATATCCAAGTCTTTCTGGCACAAGCGTTTATTGGGATTTTGTGGAACTACCAAGTCAGATGCTAGAAAATTGGTGTTATGAGAAAGAAGCTCTTGAATTGTTTGCCACTCATTATAAATCCGGGGAAGCTATCCCAATGGAGCTGGTCAAGAAAATCAAGGAGTCTGCAACGTTCCATGAAGGCATGAAAACATTAAGGCAAGTACGGTTTGGACTATTGGATATGAGTTGGCATTCTAAAGACCCTTCTGATATTTCAGATGTTAAAAAACATGAACAAAAGGCATTCAATGGCACTCTTTTATATCCAGATGTTGCAGAGAATTGCATGAGCACAGCCTTCGCACACATATTCCAGGGCGGATACTCTTCAGGTTATTATAGCTATAAATGGGCTGAGGTTTTGGATGCAGATGCCTTTGAGTATTTCAAGGAAGAAGGCATATTCAATAAGAGAGTAGCTAATAAATTCAAGGACAACGTATTGTCCAAAGGTGGGACAGAAAAACCAATGGTGCTCTATAAAAGATTTCGGGGTCAAGAACCTAAACCAGAAGCATTATTGAGAAGGGCTGGCTTAATCAAAAAATGAAATATTTAGTTTATTTTAGTTGCTCAAAATTGCTCTAATGCCAGAACATGAAATAAATCCAAACAGATGGATTGATAAGTATTCTGATTATCTATTCAATTACACCATTACACGTGTAAATGATCGGGAAATGGCTCAGGACCTTGTACAGGATACATTTTTTGCAGGCCTGAAGTCCATGAAAAATTTCAAAGGAGAAGCAAGCGAACGCACATGGTTGGTATCCATTTTAAAACGCAAGATCATTGATCATTACAGAAGGATCAATAGTAAAAAAGGTAAGGCTGAAGTACGTATTTCGTATAATAGTGATGCAGAGTCAGAAGGCGATTGGCTTGAAGAACGCGTTGCAGACCCTTTCGATAAGACTGCAGAAGACAATCTCGAGAATTCCGAACTTGGACTTGCCATTCACGATTGTATTGATAAATTACCGGAAAAGCAAGCAACTGTATTCAAGATGAAGACCTTATTGGGTTACGAAACCGAGGCTATTTGTAATGAATTGAACATTACACCGTCTAATCTTTGGGTCATCATTCACAGGGCAAGAACAATGATGGCCGAATGCCTCAAAAAGAACTGGTTAGAATAATACCTATGAAAAAGTCTAATAAAATTTTTATTCCCTGCGAAGAAGCCAATCACAACTGTGATAAATCGCAATACAATGAAGCTACATTATGGGAAAAGATCAAACTGAATATTCACCTATTGTATTGTCGGGTTTGCCGAGAATACTCCAAGAACAATTCAAAATTAACCAAGATCATGAAAAGAAAAGAAGTCGAGATAATGCCTTCTTCAGAAAAGAACAGTCTGAAAAAAGCCTTTCAAAAAGAACTAGCTAATCATAAATAGGTAATTCCTATCCATGAAATTAAAAGCCATACGATCGGAATACCTTCAACCCAAAAAGAAGCGTAATATTCCGGTTGATTAATTTTTGCCAATAGTACAGCAATGGCCATAAAAACTGTAACGATGAGCAAAGCTGTAATCGAAATTGGTGAAATATCATCCTTGAAGAATTCAAGGAAGAAAAATGGCATTAACAAAAGAACGCCTATAATCTTGCTATTTCTTATGCCGATCTGCTGCGGAATTGTTGAAAGCTTGATACTATCGTAGCCCATATCCCTAATCTCAAAAGGAAGCATTACAACAAGAACATAAATGAACCTTTGTATCCCAGTGATAATTACATTCCAATCAAAAGCAATCCCAGAATCAATTAATGGCAGTACCACGGTCACACAACTCCAGACAAACGCAATTACATAGATCTTCAGCCCACTTATTTTCCTCAGGTTCATCGCTTCATCCAACAATATCTTCTTTGGTAGGAAAGGAATGGTATATAAGAACGTAACAGCTCCAAGAATTGCAATGAAATAAATAGTATTTGTATTCAATTTAATGGCATAATAGCACAAAAACACAAAACAGATCAATGAGAATACCTGAATGATTTTCAGTTTTTGTGTTAGACGTCTATGATGAAATTTGGCAATTCCAAAATACTTGACAAAATTATAGCCAGTAATCGTCGCGAAAAAAATGAATAACAAGATGTTTTCATTGTATTTAATGTTGAACTCAATCAACGTTAAACAAGACAAGCAAAATACCGCTAAAGCAACATGAATACTACTATTTATATAAAAATTGAAAATATGCCTCAATAACTGCATTAAACAAAAATAGGCAATGTGTTAATAACCCCTCAAAATGGTTAAAAAACTTTCTTTTCGCCTCTAAAGAAAACGTTTAATTATCCGTAATTTTGGGCTTCAATTTCAATTCCTCAAGAATGAATACAGATTCTTTTGCACTGCGCCACATTGGCCCTAGGCAATCTGATCATGCTGAAATGCTCAAAACAGTTGGCACTGAATCACTCGATCAACTCATTGATGAAACTATTCCTAAGAACATTAGGCTAAAAAATGGCCTTGATCTTGACAAGGCAATGAGCGAGCAAGAGTACTTAGGACATATTCATGAATTAGCTTCAAAGAACAAGGTCTTTAGATCATATATTGGTTTAGGGTACCATCCAACAGTATTACCAGCTGTTATTCAGCGCAATATCCTCGAAAACCCAGGATGGTATACCGCATATACACCTTATCAAGCTGAAATTGCACAAGGACGTTTAGAAGCCTTGCTCAATTTCCAGACCATGGTTACCGATCTAACAGGAATGGAATTGGCCAATGCCTCACTATTAGACGAGAGTACGGCCGCCGCAGAGGCCATGAGTTTGCTTTTTGCAGTTCGTGAACGTGACCAGAAAAAGAATAACATCAACAAGTTTTTCGTAAGTGATGAGATATTGCCGCAAACATTGTCTTTGTTGGAAACCCGATCAACGCCAATTGGTATAGAATTGGTTGTTGGTAAAGTCGAATCTTTCGATTTTTCAACGGATTATTTTGGCGCCATCCTTCAATATCCTGGAAAAAGTGGTCAGGTTATGGACCTCGAAGCCTTTATTGCCAATGCTAAAAATACCAATATAAAAGTCGCGGTTGCTGCCGATATATTGAGCTTGGCTCTATTAGAATCACCAGGCCATTTTGGTGCTGATGTGGTAGTCGGATCGACTCAGAGATTTGGTATTCCTATGGGATACGGTGGACCTCATGCAGCATATTTTGCGACCAAGGAAGAATTCAAACGGCACATACCGGGACGAATCATTGGTGTCACTAAGGATGCAGATGGTAATCGTGCCTTGCGTATGGCATTGCAAACACGTGAACAACATATTAAACGGGATAGAGCCACTTCAAATATTTGTACAGCTCAAGTGCTCTTGGCTGTAATGGCTGGAATGTATGCTGTTTATCATGGACCGAAAGGTCTTAAATTCATTGCCAAGAAGGTACATCGTTCTGCAACCACTTTGGCCAACGCATTAAAGCAAATGGGATTCGATCAAACCAATAGTTCTTATTTTGATACCATTCAAATTCCCGTAAATGCTGAACTTATAAAGCCATTAGCAGAAAAACTTGAACTCAATTTCTATTACCCTGATAATAAAACAGTTGCAATTTCATTAAATGAGACAACAACCCTCTCAGACTTGAATAATATTATCTCAATATTTGCTGAGGTTAATGGACAGAAAGCAGAATCACTATCAAAATTGACCTCAAGAGAGGTCATACATGATTCTGTAAAGCGAAAAAGTGAATTCTTGACATTAGATGTCTTTAATACCTACCATTCTGAAACAGACTTGATGCGCTATATCAAGAAATTGGAGCGCAAGGACCTATCTCTTAATCACTCGATGATATCGTTGGGATCATGCACCATGAAACTCAATGCCGCTTCGGAGATGCTTCCATTGAGTTGGGCAAATTGGGGAAACATCCATCCATTCGTTCCGCTCGATCAAGCCAAAGGCTACCAATTAGTATTGAAAAAACTGGAACAGCAACTAACTGAGATAACAGGATTTGCCGGCACCTCATTGCAACCAAATTCTGGTGCACAAGGTGAATTTGCAGGATTAATGGTCATAAAGGCTTATCATGAATCAAGAGGTGACAACCATCGTAATATTTGTCTGATTCCTTCCTCAGCTCATGGTACGAATCCAGCAAGTGCAGTAATGGCAGGAATGAAAGTGGTTGTGACGAAAGCTACTGAAGAAGGTAATATAGATGTAGATGATCTAAGGCAAAAAGCCGAATCACATTCAGATAATCTTGCAGCTTTAATGGTCACCTATCCATCTACTCATGGTGTTTTTGAATCTGCGATAAAAGACATAACAAAGATCATACATGACCATGGTGGGCAGGTCTATATGGATGGTGCCAATATGAATGCCCAGGTAGGATTGACAAATCCTGGTAATATTGGAGCGGATGTTTGTCATTTAAACCTTCATAAAACCTTTGCCATCCCTCATGGTGGTGGTGGTCCAGGCGTTGGCCCTATTTGCGTTGCTGAGCAATTGGTGCCTTTCCTTCCTGGAAATCCAGTAATTCGGACAGGAGGCGTTAATGCTATTTCATCCATATCAGCTGCTCCATGGGGAAGCGCTCTTGCTTGTATTATTTCCTATGGGTACATATGCATGCTCGGAGCTGAAGGATTGACAGAATCAACGCGAATAGCAATCCTAAATGCCAATTATATCAAGGAGAAACTAGAAGGGCATTATGAAGTCCTGTATACTGGCGAGCAAGGTCGTGCAGCACACGAAATGATTATTGACTGCAGGCCTTTCAAGGCACATGGCATTGAAGTAAGTGACATAGCAAAACGATTGATGGACTATGGCTTTCATGCGCCAACGGTTTCATTTCCAGTAGCAGGCACAATGATGATCGAGCCAACTGAAAGTGAAGGCAAAACAGAATTGGATCGATTCTGTCAAGCAATGATCTCGATTAAAAATGAAATCGACTCGGTTTCCAAAGATGATGAAAATAATATTTTGAAGAACTCTCCACATACCATGGACATGGTCACTTCGGATAATTGGCATTTTTCTTATTCTAGGGAACTAGCAGCATTTCCTTTGGATTATATAAGGGATAATAAGTTCTGGCCTTCTGTGAGGCGGGTAGATGATGCATACGGAGACAGGAACTTGATATGTACTTGCGCACCGATTGAAGACTTTGTAGAGGCATAATATTGGTTTTGGACATCGTAGAATTACCAAGAACAATTAATGTCATAATTGCAATATTCATATATTCGCTATATTACTGGACTAATTAAAATTATTATATGAGTATCAAGATTACTGGTACTGGGAGTTATGTCCCGGATATCATTGAGAAAAATGATGATTTTCATCAGCACAATTTTTTAAATGTTGATGGATCATCTATCGAATCCCCTAACGAGATCATAGTTGAAAAATTCAAGGCCATAACCGGCATTGCTGAACGTCGTTATGCAAAGAATCATTTAAGCTCTTCTGATTTGGCATTTTTTGCGGCTGAAAAAGCCATCGAAGACGCCAATATAAACCGAGAGGAACTAGATTATATTATATGTGCTCACAATTTTGGTGATGTCAAGCACAATACCCTTCAAAGTGATTTATTGCCGTGTTTAGCATCACGTGTTAAACATAGCCTGCGCATTAAGAACGCTAAATGTGTCGCTTATGACATTCTTTTTGGATGTCCAGGTTGGGTAGAAGGCGTTATTCAGGCACAGGCATTCATAAAAGCAGGAATAGCCAAGAAATGTTTGGTCATAGGAT
>JABDMQ010000150.1 GCA_013001365.1 Flavobacteriaceae bacterium | reverse complement strand
GGTTTCGAGAATTCTGGCTTATCCGTAGGATTGGCATAGGTGTCAAAATACTTGATAGGAATTCCTGTTTTCTCAAGATTTTCAATAACATCGGCCCCTTTTCCAACCACAATTACCTTAGCATTGTCAGTTTGAAAATATTTATTCGCCACTCTTTTTACATCCTCCTTGCTTACGGCGTTTATCTTTTCAAGATAGGTTGTATAGAAATCCTCTGGAAGATCGTTCAGCTTGATGTTCAAGGCATAACTAGCGATAGTCTGTGGTCTTTCAAGTGCTAGTACAAAATCACCAACGTATTTTGCTTTTGCATTTCTAAGGTCATTACCATCTACATCCTCGGTCTTTATTCTCTTGATCTCTTTTAATGCCTCAACTACCGCACTATCTGTCACTGCATTTCTTACTGCAGCTCCAGCAGTGAATCTCGAAGCATTGTATCTACTTGTTCCTACATTTGACCTTGCGCCATATGTATACCCATGCTCTTCACGTAAATTCATGTTAAGGTAGCTATTGAAACCACCTCCAAGAATCTTATTGGCAATCAATACCGAATGATAATCTGGATCCTTCATTTTCAGGCTAACATTGTTAGTGACCGAAATATTTGATTGCACGGCATTTGGCATATCAACAAAGTTGATCTGTGTGTACTGCGCATTTGGATTAGGTTCCGGAACATTGGCAACGATATCAATTGATTTCTTCCATTTGCCAAAACTCTTTTTTACTTGTTTCTGGATGTCCCTAATACTAACATCTCCAACCACCACCAAATAGGCTTTGTTAGGATTGAAATACTTTTGGTAGAACGCCCTGACATTATCAAGTGTTATGCTGTTAATGGTCTCTTCTGAGATATATTCTCCTCTTGGGTGATGCGTACCATAAGATAATGCGCCACCAACTCGGGAAGCAACCTGATCCACACTTTTCTCACCTGCTTTGAGGTTCTCTATTAGTTTCTCTTTCTCTTTCTGAAACTCTTCTTCAGTAAATAACGGATTCATAGCTGCATCTGCCATTAGCTCAAGTATCCTATTAGAATATTTAGATAAAGAACTTGCAAAGGCGCTCTGTGGTCCAAAGCCTAAACGTGCTCCTAGGAAATCGATTTCTTCATTGAATTCGTCTTTTGGGATAGTAGTCGTTCCATTGCCCAACATACTACCAAGTAAACTTGACACACCAGCCTTGTCTCCTTCGACAATTGGCGGGTTATCGATTCTCAACGTATAGGATACACGTGGTAATTTATGGTTCTCAACCACTAAGACCTTCATGCCATTCCTTAATTCAAATTCCCCGGGTACTTCCAAATTAATAGTTGGAGCTGGACCCGGCTTTGGTTGCACGGATCTATCGATTTGAGCTGTCGTGCCAAAAGAAGCCATTAAAACAGCTAAGGCAATAAGTCTGGTTTTTATATTATTTAATGTCTTCATGATCAGTTGCTTTCTTTTTCTTTAGGTAAATATTCTAATTCGATCCTTTGATTAGGGTTCAAGTATTTTTTGGCTACATTCTGTATCTCTTCACGAGTAATGGACCTGTAAATATCAATTTGATTATTGATCAGGTTAACGTCCTTATACAACATGAAATATCTTGCCAAGGAATTTGCGATACCTGCGATACTTGAATTTGAATTAACAAATTGGTTCTCGAACTTGTTCTGTAATTTCTGATAATCCTTTTCAGAGATCAATTCATTCTGAAGTTTAACGACCTCCTCATCCATTTCAGCCAATAAAGTACTCAATGGGACATCACCTAATGGTAAAGCGAATAAGGCATAGGTTCCGTAATCTTCCTGACTTATGTTTACTGCTTGAACTGCCAATGCTTGTTTCTGTTCATCGACCAATTTCTTGTACAATTTTGATGATTTTCCATCACTTAAATAACTAGAAATCATATTGAGGATATAGGAATCTCTCTCTATGAAACCTGGCGTACGATAAGCCGCAATTATTGCTGGTATTTGAATATTGGCATCGTATGCTTTGCCTTTGATGGTTTCTGTGATTGGGTCCTCCTTTGGAAAATCCCTCATGATATCCTCGCCTCTTGGGATTGGACCAAAATAATCCTGGATCATCTTTTTAACAGCTGTTTTGTCTATATCTCCAGCAACTACCAATACGGCATTATTAGGAACGTAGTACTTTTTATTGAAGGCCTGGAACTCTTCTAAAGTAGCAGCATCCAAATGCTCCATTTTACCAATGGTGGTACCTTTATAAGGATGCTTCTTGAACATCAAGGTCTTTATTTCAGCAAGGATATTTCCGTAAGGTTGGTTATCTACACGCAAGCGTTTTTCTTCTTTTACCACCTCATTTTGTGTGTCAACTCCAATTTGGTTGATGACCGGGTGGAGCAATCTTTCAGATTCCATCCACAGGCCTAGCTCTACACTATTGCTTGGAAATACCTCATAATAATAGGTTCTGTCGTCAGTGGTATTAGCATTATTGCTTCCGCCATTAGAAGAGACTATCTCAAACCATTTGCCTCGCTCAATGTTTTCGGTTCCTTCAAATAGCAAGTGCTCAAAGAAGTGAGCAAACCCCGTACGTTCAGGGTTTTCGTCTTTAGCACCTACATGATACATTACAGAAGTGGTCACCACTGGTGCTGTATTGTCCTGATGCAGGATAACATGCATGCCATTATCCAGGTCATACTCTTCAAATTCTA
>JABDMQ010000313.1 GCA_013001365.1 Flavobacteriaceae bacterium | reverse complement strand
TGCATTTCTACGGTCCAGCCGTAGGTCTTGTCTTCCATATCCAAGGCCAAGAGCTTGTCGTACTTGATGGCGCGAAAAGGACCAAGGTCTGTGAACTTGGCACCGTACATAATGCGCATCAGGGTGGTTGCCAGCCAATTTCCGAATATCTGCGGAATCGTCATGGAACCGTTTTCTCGTAGTCGTTTTACTCGTGCTCCAATTACAAAATCCAGATTGTCTTTTATGATCGGTTCTACAATCTTGGTAAGTTCTTCTGGATAATCACTATAATCACCATCCAAGAAGACTACTATATCAGGTTTTTTGTCTTGTTCAGCGATATAACTCATGCCTTTAAGACAGGCATGACCATAACCTTTTTGTGATTCAGAAAGTACTGTGGCACCAGCTGCTTCAGCGTTTTTTATGGTGTCGTCGTTAGAATTGTTACTGACCACGATCACTTCATCTACAATATCGGGGATATCTTTGATAACGTTTCCAATGGAGTCTGCTTCGTTATAGGCAGGGATGATGACTTTAATGATTCTCATTCACTGATTAAGACTGCGGCAAAAGTATCAAATGTTTTTATCATTATCTTTAATGTAGTTTCAATTAGATACTCATGAAATATTTCCTGTTCATATTAAGTCTTTTGCTTGTGATTGCATGCCAATCGGATGTAAAAAAAGATGCTAAGAAGCCTTATGCATTAAAGATAGCATATAATGTGGCCTTTGATATCGAAAACGACAATTACGAAGTCTTTTCTATGAATATGGATGGCTCAGATAAAAAGAACATTACCAATTTGAAAGGGGTAGAGTGGACCTATGATGCTTATGATGATGATCTTTATTTCATTTCTGATAAGGACACTTTGCATCGGCATTATTTTCTTTATCGGATGAAAGCTGATGGTAGTGCCAAGATCAAGGTTTCTGATTTTAGGTTGGCAGATAGCTGGCATGGGTTCAGGAATAATGGTAATGAGCTGGTCGTAAGGCCTCACAAATCTGTTGACACGGCAATTTACATCATTGATAAAGAGGGTAAGTTGCTCAAACGTATAAGGCCAGACCTAGACATGTTTACAAGCCCAAATTTTTCACCTGATGGCAAGAAAATCGTATTTAGGGGAGGAAATAAGTCATCACGATTTGAAAGAGGGTATGACGATGAGTTGTATATCATGAATGACGATGGAAGCGGTATGCAGCAACTCACTCATTTCCCGAGGAATGATTCTTTGAAGAAATGGCATAGTTACTCAGCAGGTCCTCCAAGATGGCATCCAACAGAGAATTTCATAAGTTACCAATCGGAACGTAACGGTCGATATAATCTATATGCAGTGACACCTGATGGAATAGAATCTTGGAAACTGACCGATAATGCCTTTAGCGAAGGTTGGCATGATTGGTCTCCCGACGGAAAACATCTTGCCATAGAATCTTTTGACAAGGAGCAATCACAGTTCAATATTGTTTTGATGAACTGGGAAACCAAGGAATTAAGAACACTAACAGACTCTTCCTATAAATATCAGCAGGCACCAGTTTTTGTGAAGTTTTATGAGTGATTCTTCTGATTGACCAAGGTCATAAGGTCCACATCGTTTCCTAGTAGTATCTCATTACCATCAATGCGCCCGTGCATCGGACCATTTTCCAGTTTCAACACACCTCTTGGACAAACCGCCGAACAGATACCACAACCTACACAACTTGCACGAACAATATTCTCGCCTTTTTGGGCATAGGCCCTTACATCGATACCCATTTCGCAATAAACAGAGCAGTTACCGCAAGAAATGCATTGACCGCCATTGGTCGTAATCCTGAATTTTGAGAACAACCGCTGCTGTAGGCCTAGGATGGCAGCCATAGGACAGCCAAATCTGCACCATACGCGATTACCGAAAATAGGGTAGAAGCCTGTGCCAATAACCCCAGAGAAAATAGCACCGATCAAGAAACCATAACTGGATCGGAGAGTTTCTGCCTCGAATAGGAAAAGATTGGCCTTACCAAAATAATGAATCCCAATAAGTACCAGGATGATCGCTAAATACCCAATGGCTCCGTAGCGAGCATCTTTCTTTAACTCATCTCTTTTAAAGAACCAGATCAATCCAAATATGATGGTAAGCAAAGCTCCCACTGAAAACAAGAAGATATCTTTCGTAAACCAATATTTCTCAGAATCATAACCCAGATAAGTCGCAATGACAGCAGTGGTCATGACCACAACGAAAACCAGGACGCTATGAACGACCCAACGCTCGATCTTCCATGCCGATTGGCTTTTATCGCTTAAATGCCTGAAGGGATCGCCCGCAGTTTCAGCAAGCCCTCCACAACCACAGACCCAAGAGCAATACCAACGTTTGCCATATTTGTAAGTTAGAATGGGTGTAATGACCAAAATAGACACGACACCGAAAATCAATAAGCCTAGTCCTAAATTACCAGCATTGATGAAATCATCGACACGGTACTGTTCGAAATTATAGTAGTTAAGCGGCCAAATGTTCTTAAGGTCGTAGTATGGTAAATTGAAGTTGTCGTCATTCAATCGTGCCATGAATTCAGGAATCAAGAATGCAAATGCGGTTTGAAAGAACATAACGCTTACTGTTCGGATTTTCTCATAGCGATTATGCCGGTATTTCCAGAAGAATTTGATTCCGAAAGCAAATATGGCGATGGTATATAACGTGCCATAAACAAACCATTGACTGGCAGGATTACCACTGAGCATATAACTAAGAGGATCGAACAGAGCAACTAATCCTTTATTTGGACCACCTTCTACCAAGCCAATGTACTGTGGAAAGAAATATAAAATGATATAAAACCCCGTCAAGGCAATTCCCGATATCCATGCCAGATAGCCTCTACTGGAGATTGACTTGAACCAAACACCATGATTCTTGATGCCTTCAAGAGAATTACCATAAGCTCCTTTAGCAAATAGGATAATGCCAAGGGTGATTTCGGATAAGGCTATGGTCAACCAAAGTGTTTTATTGGGAAAGTCGAAATTGAAGACAGCTAAAACCAATATCAACACGCCCATCATGCCTAAAATAGTAGCCACTTTCTGCAGGGCATTCAAGGCTGCTGGGGCGTCTCCTGTTAATGACATATTTCTCTGTATCGTACTCATTTATTATGCAGTTGTTAGTTGATTCTGGAATTCTGCGATTATGCTTCGTTCGTATTTTTTATAGAATTCGGGATCAAAATTGACAAGACTCAAATTGGAGACAACGAAGTTCAGGTCTCGCTTTTCAGTAAGCCAAGTATCGAACACTTCGTGTCGCATTCGAATCCCGAAGGTATTGATGCCCAAGAACTCGTAGGTGTCTTTATCATAAGCAATCGTAATGCATTTAGTATCATCTTCGTGTATCCAATGAAAATGTTCTTCTTGTTCTGGCCTGCCTTTTTTACCATGAACCCAACCATAGGTCTGGTATTCGATTTCGAAGAATTTTGCAGAATTGAACCAATGACCAGGTCTGTATTCTGTTCTGTTTCCGCATATGGTCTGTGCTACCGTTTCTCCCATCATTCTGCCCGTATACCAAACCGCCTCAATTGGTCGTCGATTCCCAATAGGTTCATGTTGTTCGGCGCAATCGCCTATGGCATAAACGTCCTTTGTATTGGTTTCCAAGAATCGATTCACCTTTACACCACGCCCTGTTTCTACATCAGATTCATTCAAGAAATCAATATTTGGCGAAACTCCAGCCGTTAGGCCTACAAAGTCACAGTCAATGGTTTCGCCGGTTTCCTTGATTACCACTGCCTTGACTTTTCCTTTATCGTCTGAAATGATTTCTTTTAAATTAGAACTCAATCTTAGATCGATATGATGATTCTTGATATGTCTATTGATCATCTGGCTTTCTCCCTCGGGAAGAACACCATTCCAAAAACTACTTTCGCGAACTAAGAAGGTTACTGGAATATTTCGAGTGTGAAGCATCTCAGCCAATTCAATTCCTATGAGACCACCGCCAACTATTACAGCTCGTTTGCATATCCTGTTGTTCGGCGCGTATACTTCAAGATTTTCAAGGTCTTGTTTATGATACAATCCTTGAACACCTTCGAGGTCCTGTCCTGGCCATCCGAATTTGTTCGGTTTAGATCCTGTGGCAATGATCAGTTTATCATACTTAAGTGAGTCGCCTTCAGAAAAATGCAAGGTCTTGGTATTGGATTCAACCTTTGTGACATATCGATTCAAAAGATCGATACTGTTCTGTTTCCAAAACCAATTTTCATAAGGCTGGGTATGCTCAAATTTCATATGCCCCATATATACATACATGAGGGCTGTACGAGAAAAGAAATAATCGGATTCTGCCGAAACAATAGTGATTCTTTTGTCAGATAACTTTCTAATATGTCGGGCTGCTGTTACACCAGAAATGCCATTGCCGATGATAACGATATGTTCCATTAATTTGATTGATTAGTTGATCAATTTGTCGAAGGTTTTGTTAAAACCTTAAGTATGTTTTTCAGCTTTGCTTAAATTTAAGCATATTTTATTAAGAAGATGCGTAACGTCCTGATAACTTTTATATGTGTTTTGATCTGTTCTTGTGCGGCAACTGTGCCTATTCCAGATAAGATAAATGGGGTTAGTTTTGTCGCCTCACGAGATGAAGTAGCTCAAGAACATATCGACCCTGTAGTTAATGTAAATGCGGACCATGCCGCTGTAATGCCTTTTGGCTTCATCAGGGACCTTGAGTCTCCTGAATTGGTTTATAACACGCAAAGACAATGGTTTGGAGAGACCAGCAAAGGGGCTAAACAGTATATTGAAATGCTTCATAAGAACAATATCCAAGTTATGTTAAAGCCACAGATATGGATATGGCGAGGCGCATTCACAGGGCACCTCACCATGAAAACAGAAACAGAATGGCAACAGTTAGAGCGTTCTTACGCAGGATTCATTCTTGAATTCGCACAGTTAGCACAAGAGACCAATGTAGCAATGTACTGCATTGGGACAGAACTGAATGCATTTGTATCGGCAAGACCTAAGTTCTGGAGTGATTTGATTATTAAAGTACGCGATATCTATCAGGGTGAAATAACCTATGCAGAGAATTGGGACACTTTTGCGAATGTGCCATTCTGGGATGAATTGGACTATATAGGTATTGATGCGTATTTCCCTCTTTCTGATGAAGAAACGCCGACATTGGAGGCCTTGACCAAAGCATGGCAACCGCACAAGGAAGAGATCTTGAAGGTACATAGAAAGGTTGATAGGCCGGTGCTTTTCACGGAGTATGGATATAGGAGTACTCATTATACGGCAAGAGAACCTTGGGATTCCAATCATGAGATCAAGGATGTCAATCTAAAAGGGCAAACCAATGCATTACAAGCATTGTTCAATGAATTCTGGAAGGAGAACTGGTTTGCTGGAGGTTTTATATGGAAATGGTTTCATGCACATGATCGCGTTGGAGGTGCGGAAAATTCTCAATTTACACCTCAGAACAAGCCAGCAGAGGTACTGGTTAAAAACACCTATTCTAAAGATTAATCCATAAATAGCTTAAAAATTCTTGTATTTTTATGCTTCATTACTGTTTAAGGGGAAGCAGTTAATTAACCACTTTTTATGAGTCTCAAAATAGCATCACTCAATAGTAATGATGGGCTTCCTGTAGAACAAATACATAATCTGGATCGGGATACAAAAGGAAGGTTATGGCTTGCAACATCCTCTGGGTTAGCATGTTATAATGGATCGGAGGTCAAGGTCTACGACTCAAGGAATGGAATTGAATGTGTTGGTTTAAGAATAGTCAAGGTATTGTTCAATTCTGAAGTTTGGATCGGAACCGATCAGGGAATTGAAGTCTTGGATCTTAATGGAAACAAGAAAACCCTAAATCTAGGCTTCGTGTGGAAATACGGTATCGCAGAATACCTGGAGGTCCTAAAAGATCATTTATATGTGGGAACTTCCAATGGGTTGTTGAAGCTTAAGTTGGTTGGTGAAAGTTATCAATTAATAAAGACTTTTGACCTAGGATATGTTCGACAGCTTGAGAAATTGAATGATGATCAATTACTCGTTGTTTCAGGTCTAAAAGGACTTGTACATGTCGATGGTGAATCGTATAAACCTTTTGGTACAGTTCCT
The DNA here is from genome assembly GCA_013001365.1 of Flavobacteriaceae bacterium. GTDB lineage: Bacteria > Bacteroidota > Bacteroidia > Flavobacteriales > Flavobacteriaceae > JABABD01. The sequence goes on along the minus strand of JABDMQ010000313.1, from coordinate 5,430 downwards.
TTTGAGGACAATCCGATCTTATGCGTTAAGAAAACCATAGATAATTATATCCTCTTGGGTACGGAAAGAGGTCTATTTGTCCTGGATACCATTGGCAACCTCGTTGATGGTTTAAAGACGAATGGCTTTGATTCGCAGTTAAATAAGATAAATTCCAATGGAGCAGATTGGTGGATGGCATTTGATAAAAAGCTTGTTCATGCGGTCATTACAGAGAACGGCTTGGAGACCAAGGCAACCTATTTAATTGATAGTAAGGTGAACGACATCCTTATCGATGATATCCATAATGTATGGTTGGCAACTAATAATTCTGGGCTTAAGAAGATTACTTGCCTAAGGGACGCTTTGGAATATGTTGATTACGGCAAGGAAGGATCGGTTTATTCCATTAAAAGAAGGAATGACGATGGTTATTCGTTTGTATTAAGTGGCGATGGACTCGCATCACAAGTCTCCTATAAACCATTTGTATCGAACGAAACCACATCAGATAAAATAATTGAAATCCCCACTATTATATGGGATAGCTGTATCGACCCAATAGATCCAAATAAAGTATGGTTTGCAACTCAAGATGGTCTTTACTTTACACAAAATGGTAACAAGCCCATTAAATTCAAGGATCCAAAGAATTTGATCAGTGCGCCTAATCGTGTTTTACAGGTCATCGATGATGAAATTTGGCTTGGAACCATTGCAGGCCTGTTTTGTATTAAGGACAACATCGTTAAAGAAGTCTTGAATGACAAGAACCAGCCTTTCGGATACATCTACACTTTTGTTTTTAGTGAGAATAATGAATTATGGATCGGGACCCTAGGACAAGGTCTTTGGACCATGAAGGATGGAGAATTCCTTAATCATAAAGAAGGCCCGCTGCAAGAATTGGGTAATACCTATTGCATTAGTTTCAATTCAAAAGGCGATGCTATTTTATTGCAAGATGAGAAATTGATACTTGTGGATACATCAAAAAACGGACACCTTATAATCAAGGAATATCCCATGGCGGGATGGTCAGTTACTTGGCTAACGGATACTACGGTTGGCATAGGTTCTAATTTTGGCGTTATAGTTGTTGATGTGGGCTTAAAAGAAGTCATAAGACGAATCAATCTTTATTTAGATAAGACCGATTGGCAATTTACCTGTTCAAGATCCATTTACTTGCATGAAGATAGGTATTTAATGTGCGCCTTGAATACAGGGCTTTACGTAATTAATCTGGAAGAGATAGATGCCTTTACAAGATTGCCTGAAATAAGCCTCGATACAGTGTCCTGGCATAATATTGATCCAACACAAAAAGCGAATACGTATATCGTACCTACTGGAAAGTGGTCTGTGAACGTAAGTGTCTATTGTCCTTGGTTTGTAGATGAAAACCAATTGCGTTTCAGGTTCAAACTAATAGGTTTTGATGAAGAATGGTCGGAACTTGCTGATGAAAACTCTACAAAATACAACTCATTACCTCCAGGTAATTACGAATTGCATGCTCAGGTTTTTACCCCTTTGACAGGGTTCAGTGAAATAAAAACCTTAATGAATTTTGAGGTCTCTTCACCTTGGTGGTTCAAGGGAGTGGGTCCCGTACTGGATTCTGGTAGAACGTTCTATAATAAGTTCTTTAAGTCCAAGATCACTAACAAGAATCTTCTTGAGAGAAATTTAGATCTCATGGCAGAAATCGACAATAGGAAAGCCATTCAACTAGAATTAACCGATAATCAGGCCCAATTAGAAGATGTACTCGAAAATTACAAGCATACAGAAGAGGCATTGCAGCGTAGCAATACCGATTTACGTCAGTTATCCTCAAGATTACAGAATTTAATAGAAGATGAAAAGAAAAGCATCGCACGAGAAGTACATGATGTTCTAGGCCAACAACTAACTAGTTTAAAATTTGATATCTCCTGGTTAAATACCAAATTAAAGGAGAAAGAGCCCGAATATGCTGAAAAAGCTGGTAGCATGATCGGCCTTGTAGATAACACGATCAATACAGTAAGAAAGATTGCTTCAGAGCTTCGACCAAGTGTTCTGGACGATCTTGGATTGGAGGCAGCTATTGAATGGCATGCCAAGGCCTTTGAAAAACTTACCGACATAAAATGCGATCTTCAATGTGGTGAGTTGTCTGAAAATTATTCGGACGACATAAAGACTGCGGTCTTTCGAATTTTTCAAGAATCAACAACAAATATCATCAGGCATGCAAAAGCATCTGTAGTTAGGGTAAGACTGTTTGAGGACAATAATGAGATTGTTTTGGAGGTGGAGGATAACGGTGTGGGTATCAGCGATGAACGTAAGAAAAATGTCACATCCCTTGGCCTGCTTGGTATGAAAGAACGTGTGAGCATACTGGATGGTAACTTTTTAATTCGTAAATTGCCAACTCAAGGAACAATAGTGAAAATAGGAATCCCTTTTAAATAATGAAAATACTTATCGTCGATGACCACGCAATTCTAAGGAAGGGGTTAATAGAAATACTGCGTGACCACTACAAAGATGCTGAATTCATTGAAGCTGCAAATGGAATAGAAGCACTATCAATTCTTAGGAAAGAAAATCTAGATGTTGCTGTATTGGATATCTCGATGCCAGAATTAAATGGTATTGAGGTATTAAAACAAAGCAAGGCTTTAGATATCAAGACACCCATACTTATATTGAGCATGCAGGATGAAGGTCAATATGCGCTCAGGGTCTTGAGAGCTGGAGCTTTTGGATTCCTCAACAAGGACAGTGCGCCAACTGAGTTGATTACCGCTATAAATAAAGTTCTTTCCGGTAAAAAATATATATCGGAAAGCATAGCAGACATACTGGCAGAATCTGCGACAAGTAGGGCTGTAGACGATCAGCATGAATTACTGTCGGATCGTGAATTGCAAGTGCTGATTCAACTAGGTCAAGGCAAATCCGTTTCTGAGATTGGCAAGGAGATCGGGTTGAGTGTCAATACAGTGAGTACTTACCGTTCTAGGATACTTCAAAAGCTTAAACTAAGTAATAATGCTGCTATCATAAGATATGCGATAGACCATAATTTGGTATAGCGTAACAGTTTAAACTACCTTTTTAATTTTGTCCTTACTACAAGCCAAACTAAATGGAATTCATTCATTTGCAAAAATATGACTTCATATTTTTATAAGTTATGATGGTCTTTAGGTTTGGGAACCAAGCAATTTAAGTTAAGATAGAGCTCATCAAATAACTGGCAGATCAATGGCCGCCGAATTGTTGTGGGATTTTTTCGGCGGTCTCTGTTTTTTACTTATATTTTTCTTATTGAGATGTAGTGCAAACAACTACAACATAACTACAGATGGCACTACATAAAAAATCGATATTTATTGGCTTCTTTGTAGAAGATTTTCAGCTTAGTAGATAATCCCACAATTCTAAGAGTTAATCCCAAAAATCTAAGAGCTAGTAACAATTGATTGAGTAATAGCACATCTTATCACTTTGTAATGATTTTAGATTAATAGCTTAAGATCCCTTTAGTGATTACCACTGGATAACCAATCGACTGCAGTAGATTGCCAGTGGTTTTTTTCATTCTTATATTTTATTAGTAATAAAAACGCTCTGAGAATAGGTGCATCGCCAATTTATCCAGCGTGCTTAAAATTTGATCAATCATATGATTTGTAGTTGAAACCATGACAAATAAATGGTACGTGCAACTACATGAAAAATATTACAAAATAATTTACTTTGTAGTGATAATCAGCGCAATACGTAAATTAAATAATCCCCTTAGATTTAAGTCACTATTGCATAAGGCCTTTAAGCAGTTGAGCCTATGTGTAAATCCCCTGACTTAAATAATTCATATGAGCTGATATTCGAGTTGATCTTGCATTAACTGACAAAACCACTTCATATTGGAGAACCCAATATGAACGTGGTTTTTTTGTTTCATAAGCGTAATTATAGGGAATTTCGTGAATATGTAGTGTGAATGACCACAAGAAATAAATACACATTACTACAAGAAATACCTTACACTTAAAATATATTTGTAGCTGAATAACTATAGAGTTAATTGTCCCTAAAATCTCTACTATGATTAATTTATATCTTTTTTATGCCCTTATGGCCATGATTTGGTTTTTTGCTTATGTAATCAAAAACTATAATACCAGTAAAAGGAAGGAAAGCAAATACTGATTTTGTCTTACGTTGATTTTATCAGGAGGCCCAATACAAGGCGTTATTGTAGTGATAATTACTACATTACAATATTATCTAGTACTACTGTTAAATCATTATTTAAGGAGTATCATTGCACAACCTAAATCTAGTAACAATAACTAAATTACTTATGGAAAAGAGAACGTTTTCCTCGTTCGAGAAAGTATTGTTCATATCAGCAATATTGATTTCAACTTCATTATTCATAACTGTCCTTTTACATTAATTGAAATGTAAATTGAACAAGGAGAGATTGAACACCAATACCTAAATTATATTCTTAAGATAGTAGCGCTGCAATTCCTCTGCAGAAGCTCCGAACCATTTTTTTACGTAAATAGTCCAAAAATGAAATTGCAATCGCCAAATTCCGTTTGTTGAATAGCGCCTAGCAGAAGTAGTAAGCCATTCTTGAATCACCACGAATTGTTTTCGAGCGTATAATTTATTGATGAGGTCATTGTCTTCATAAACTGTAAAATGCTCATCAAAACAACCGAGTTCTTCAAAAAGGTCTTTTGTTATGAACTGACTTTGATCACCACCACGACAAGCACGCCAAGAGAATTTAGTAAGCCAACTTGCCAATCTAAGCCACCAATGGTCATGATCGAATTTCATTTTAAAACAGCCTGCTAAATTTCCATTCTCAACTTCATTAGTAATGAGATCATCAAAACCCATTGGAGGATAAGAGTCTGCATGTAAAAAATAAAGTATAGATCCTGATGCCAGTTGAGCTCCTTTATTCATTTGTTTTGCACGACCTTTTTCAGAAATAATAAGCGATGCAGAATCGTATTCTGCAACTTTTTCAATAGTATCATCTTCACTACCACCGTCTACAACTAAAATATCAGCAATATTGTTTTTATCAGAACACCTAACAAGATGGGTAATTAATCTACCAATGGAATCCGCTTCATTCAATGTAGGTATGACAATAGATAGCTTATTCATTCAATGCCCAATTATAATCCAAGAAGCTTTTTTTAGCATTCAGAGAAATATCAATATCTGTATAATCACTCAAGAATCCTATGAGTGTTGCTCCATTCTTCTTGAAATCTCCTCCAAACCAATTGAAAATCTTGGAAAGTTGAATGCTATTCTCAGTAATGATATTTTTAGAAGTATCGTTTAAGAACTCCCGTGTGAGCATGTTAAGGTCATCTTCTAGATTCTTTGCGGTAAATGCCTTGTTGTATA
>JABDMQ010000149.1 GCA_013001365.1 Flavobacteriaceae bacterium | reverse complement strand
TCTCATAGGAAAACCAGAAACCCCAAGGGAGCTTAATGTCACTTTCAACTTAATAATTGAAAATGTCCGGATTCCATTTACCAAAACAATCGTCTACAAAACAAATGACCCTGTTAAAGGGGAGGTTTATAAACCTTTTGAGATCATTCCAGAGGTTTCAGTGCGATTAGGTGAAAAGGTGGTCATTTTCGAAAATGACCAACAGAAGGAAATCCCTGTAACCATAAAAGCTGGACGAAACGAGCTTGAAGGCTCTGTTAAATTAACTTATCCTGAAGATTGGAATGTATATCCCGAAAGCCATCCTATTACTATTGCAAATAAAGGTGAAGAACAAACTGTTGTCTTTTCTGTCAAACCACCAAAATACCAAAGTGAAGGACATATAAAACCTGAAGTGGTCGTTAATGATCATAGCTACTCCGTCGAAATGATAGAGATAGATTATGAGCATATTCCTTATCAAACAATCGTAATGCCTTCTGAAAGCAAGATCGTAAGATTGGATATCCAGAAGAAAGGCGAGAATATAGGATACATTGAAGGTGCAGGAGACGTGGTTCCTGAAAGCTTGAAGCAGATAGGATATAATGTCGTGACCATAAAACCAGAAGACATAAATCAGGAGACATTATCGCGATTTGATGCCATTGTGGTTGGAATTCGCGCCTATAATATTGTTGACCAATTAAAATACAAACAGAAGGTTCTATTCGATTTTGTTGACAAAGGAGGTAACATGATCGTTCAATACAATACAAGCCGCAGGCTTAAAGTAGATGAGTTGGCTCCTTACCCATTAAAATTAGGAAGAGACCGCGTTACAGATGAATTTGCCGAAGTGCGATTCATTAATCCTGAGCACGAACTAATGAACTTTCCCAATAAAATCACACAAGACGATTTTAAGGGATGGACACAGGAACGCGGATTGTATTTTCCAAGCGAATGGTCTGATGAATTTAAACCGATCCTATCCATAAACGATAAAGGAGAAACACCTAAAGAAGGTAGTTTGCTTGTGGCAAAACATGGCGATGGGCACTACATATATACGGGATTGAGCTTTTTCAGGGAATTTCCAGCAGGTGTACCTGGTGCGTATCGATTGTTTGCCAATATGCTCTCTATTGGAAAAGATAACCTGAACATCAACGAAAAACTGAAAGACTAATGGATAGTGGACATAAAAAGAATGAACCCTGGAAATGGTCGTATACCGCAGTCTTGGTTGCCAATGCTATATACATCATTATTTTTTATTTCATAACCTCTTCATTCTCATAGTATGCAAGTACTGGATTGGATTGTTCTATCTGTTACCTTGCTATTCATTGTCTCCTATGGTGTTTATAAAACACGTGGACGCCAGAATGTACAAGATTACATTAGAGGCGGAAATACAGCAAAATGGTGGACCATTGGCTTATCGGTCATGGCGACACAAGCAAGTGCTATTACCTTTTTGTCTACACCAGGACAGGCTTTTCATGACGGAATGGGCTTCGTACAGTTCTATTTCGGGGTGCCAATTGCCATGGTCATCATCTGCTTGGTCTTTATCCCTATTTATCATCGGCTTAAGGTTTATACGGCTTACGAATTCCTTGAGGGCCGATTTGACCTGAAAACACGGAGCCTAGCAGCTATCTTGTTCCTGTTACAACGAGGTCTAGCAGCAGGAATCACCATTTTTGCTCCTGCAATTATTCTTTCCGCAGTCCTTGGATGGAACTTGACCATGCTTAATATTATCATTGGTATTCTTGTAATTATCTATACCGTTTCTGGAGGAACAACAGCTGTAAGCGTAACTCAGAAACAACAAATGGCAGTGATTTTTGCTGGTATGTTTGCGGCATTTTTCTTGATACTGAATTACCTTCCAGACGATATTACCTTCTCAAAAGCATTGGATATTGCAGGTGCTAGTGGAAAAATGGAGGTCTTGGACTTTTCATTTAATCTTGACAACCGTTACACATTTTGGAGCGGTATAATTGGCGGAAGTTTCTTAGCACTCTCATACTTCGGAACAGACCAAAGCCAAGTACAGCGATATTTATCAGGGAGTTCTATCAAGGAAATGCGGACAGGATTGTTGTTCAATGGGTTATTGAAAGTGCCAATGCAGTTCTTCATTCTTTTGGTTGGTGTTATGGTCTTTGTATTCTTTCAATTCGAAAAATCACCACTGAATTTTAATCCTGCTGCTACGGAAGCAGTAATGAATTCTGAATATGCTGACGAATACCGGATTCTTGAAAAAGAACATGATAGGACTTATAATGACAAGCAAGTATTGATCAATGAATTCTTGAAGAATGGGGAAGAGAAATACAAACAGTA
>JABDMQ010000135.1 GCA_013001365.1 Flavobacteriaceae bacterium | reverse complement strand
ACCATGAATTAAGTGATTTCGTGAAGCAACTGAAAACCTTGAAAAACGAAGTGGTCGTGTTGCACATCATGGGGAAAAAAGAATTGGATTTTGATTACAGTGGCAATCTGACTTTCGAGGATCTTGAAACAGGTGTGAAATTAAAAGTAGATACAAAGGAATCCAAAAAACTTTATATAAGATCCCTGAATAACATGATGGACAAATTAAAAAACACCTTACTTGAAAACAATATCAGCTATCATCTTTTCAGGTTGGACGAACCCATAGCAGAAGCTTTACAGTTATTCCTCAAGAAACGAAGTAAATTAATGTGATATGAGCTTCATAAATCCTTCATATTTATGGGCATTGTTAGGTCTGCTTGTTCCGTTGGCCATTCATCTATGGAGCAAGAAGGAAGGTAAGACCATCAAAATTGGCAGTATAAAACTGTTAAACGAAGCAGACTCCAAACAAAGTAGAAGTATAAAACTTAATGAATATTGGCTACTTCTATTACGGATGCTTTCGGTCGCATTGCTTGTTTTCATATTGGCTGAGCCAGGGTTCATTAAAAAAATACCTACTAACCCTCTAACCTACATTGTTGAACCTGCGCTATTGGAAGACCGAAAGTTCGCTGCTATTATAGATTCTCTTGAAGATTCAGATGCAGAAATTAAATTACTAAGTGAAGGTTTTCCTGAATTCGAAGAGGAAGGCGAAATAACAGACCTTGCAATACCCAATTATTGGCAATTAGCCATGGACATGGAGCATTTGAATAGCGACAGTATTGTAGTTTTCACAAGAGGTCTGACAACTGGCATTAAAGGCATGAGACCTACCGTAAAACAAAATATAGAATGGATCGTCCTTAATTCAGGTGAAGAAAACAAAGTTCCTTTTCAAGCTCTTCAACAAAATGAATCCATACAAATTGAATATTTAGAAAGCAATTCGCATAGTCTCTTATTCACCAAAGAAATGGCGAGCAACGACATTGAGCTTACCGAATCGAAGGATTCCCTATTATTCAACTACAAAGACAGACAGGAAAAGTTACCTCTTATTATTAATGAAGACATTAAGGTGCTTCTGGTCAATGATCCAGACCTATCTGATGAAGCCAAATATATAGAAGCGTCCTTAAAAGTCTTGTCTATACATTTGAAAAAAAATATTGAAATAGTAAGAGAAATTCCGTCAGATAATAATCTCTCCATATTCGATTATTTGGTATGGCTCAGTAACGACGAAATTCCCATAGAAGAAAACATTACTAAAATTGTTTTCAAAGAAGATGATTTGGCATCTGGACTAATCGTACCAGGCCAATCCAAAAATATATTCAATCTAACCTCAAGACTTAATTCGGAAAACATCATAAAAGAACATTTGCCAGAGAACCTACTAAAAATCATGGAAGCTGATTCTGGGCTTAAAAATAAAATAAAACCCTTTGACCTCCGGCAAGTAGATAAGAATGAGCTCACACCTGTTAGTTCTGGTGAGATTAATCAAGAAACAGAACCAAAAGTGCATTCAATTGTCAATTGGTTATGGATCCTCTTGGCTCCAATATTAATTATCGAACGAATCCTTTCTCATGTTAGAAAACAATGAAAGACCATAAAAACATATTACGGAATTTCAAGAATCGATGGCAGCTATTGCTTGGCTTTGAGGTCGGTGCATATGCGCTAGGGATTTCGGTACTGGTATATTTCATGAGTTTCAATTTGCTGTTTTCATGCCTTGGGTTCGTAGTAATTGCCTTTTTTGCTGCATTGATCATTAAACCTTGGAAACCCAGCATAGAATCGACCAGCAGTTATATTGACCAGAAGTTAGAAATGGCAGAATATAGTTCTGGGCTTTTACTAAAACCGACGGATCAATTATCAGACCTGGCATTGCTTCAACAAACCAGGATTTCTGAGAAACTTGAAAAAGAAAAAATTAATCTATCCCCGCCAAATAATATATCAAGGGCAGGTATAATTGCAACAATACTGATCCTGATTGGTATCCTTGGTAATCAAATGAACCTCTTCCGTTCGAATCAAGAAATTTCAAATCCACAAACCGAAAGCAACCTTGTTACTTTCGAGCCTATAGATTCGACCAAGGTCAAAATAATGGCTCCCAGACTTGAAAGTCAGTCTGTTACAATTCGTTATCCTAAATATACTAACAGCCAAGCCTTCAGCGATATCGATATGAACATTAAGGCACTTGAGGGATCTTGGGCAAAATGGCAAATTAAGTTCGATAGCAAAGTGAAACAAGTGGCCTTGCATAGTCAAGGAACCGATTACCCTATGGTTTTTAACTCAGGGGTATATGGAGGAAGTTCACAATTAAAGAATTCGGGCTTTTATTACTTTAAGTTCAAGGATACCTTGGATAACGAATACTCATCAAAGCTTTACAGCATTGAGGTTACCAGCGATCGAAGCCCTGAAATAACAATAAGTGGTATAGAGCAATTTACTTCTTTTGAATTTCAGGAAAGCAAGAAACTCCAATTAATAACAAGCATAAGTGACGACTTTGGAATTTCAAAGGCTCATATTATAGCCACTGTCAGCAAAGGATCGGGCGAGTCTGTTAAATTCCGGGAGGAAAGAATGGAGTTCGATACGCCTTTAAAGCAAGGAAACAAAAGCATTGATCTATTAAAAACACTTGATCTCGATATGCTGAAGATGGATCCAGGTGATGAGCTTTATTTTTATGTTGAATCATCAGACCTCAAGCAACCAACTGCAAATACGTCAAGAAGTGAAACGTATTTCGCCGTCATTAAAGACACAACAAATTACGATTTTGCTGTGGCTGGAAATCTTGGTGTTGATCGTATGCCAGATTATTTCAGAAGTCAGAGACAATTAATCATCGATACCAAGAAATTGATAAGCGAACGAACGAATCTTACAAAAGACACTTTTAATTATAGGAGTAATGAGCTAGGTTTCGACCAAAAAGCATTGCGCCTTCGTTATGCAGAATTCATGGGTGAAGAAGAAGATTCTGGACTTGACATTGGGAATGAAAACCTGGAATCACTCGAAAATGAAGAACAAAATGAAGAAGAAGAAA
>JABDMQ010000126.1 GCA_013001365.1 Flavobacteriaceae bacterium | reverse complement strand
GTTCTTGAACGATAATAAAGGACCAATTGGATTTTATGATCAAGAATCTTGATAAGAAAAAATAAGCGTTAATTCCCTGACTATCATTAATAAAGTAAACATCAATTCTGATTTTAATATTTTAATGATGTTAGCTTCACCGTTCAATTTTTCAAACTAAAATTCAATTAATAAGAATGATTTGTCGGCTCTTAGCCCTGATGAATGTTAGAAAAATCCGTTTAAGAGTAATTATTTTTTCGATGAGATACAAATAATCAAGGACGATAAAGTAATTATTATACCTAATTTTATTCATATAATTAATTAATCCATACCTCATGGTCAATCGCGTAGAAAAGTTGAGTCTTTTATCAGAAATGATTGCATTTGCAAAGACTGAAAACGAACTCAAACCAATAGAGTACAATTTCCTATTGGGAGTTGCAAGACAGCTAGATATTACACAAGCGGATTTTGATTATCTGATCAATCATCCTGCAACATATATACCCTTAAAGTCTCATAGTGAGCGTATTGTGCAATTTCATAGGTTGATATTACTGATGAATATAAGCAACGATATTACAAGGGCCAAACTTATTAAGATTCATAATTTCGGTCTGCGAATGGGCTTGAATCACGATGCTATTAATAAGGTATTGGATTTAATGAACAGTTTCCCAAATAAGATCGTACCACCAGATGTCTTGATCGATATTTTCAAGACACAGTATAACTAAACTTTCAATTGATCAAGCTTAACTTGATACTCCTTTATTTCATCACGTAATTTTGCAGCAAGCAAGAAGTCAAGTTCTTTTGCAGCTTGCTCCATCAATTTTCGTCGCTCCTTAATTTTTTTCTCTATTTCAGGTTTGCTTAAGTAATCACTTTCGGGCTCAGCCGCTTTAAGTGCTTCTAGCTCATAATAGTAAGAACTAACAGAATTCTTGGTCAACGCATTGTCAAGGCTTTTATTCAAGGCTTTTGGAGTAATATTGTTGGCAGTATTATAGGCAATTTGTTTTTCGCGACGATAATTGGTTTCGTCGATCGTTTTTTGCATACTGTTGGTAATCTTATCTGCATACATAATTGCCTTTCCTTCTAAATGTCTTGCAGCGCGACCAACCGTTTGAGTCAATGACCTTGCAGAACGAAGAAATCCTTCCTTATCTGCATCCAATATGGTAACAAGAGATACTTCTGGAAGATCTAATCCTTCCCTGAGCAAATTCACACCAACCAAAACATCAAATATGCCTTTTCTTAGATCCTGCATGATTTCGACCCGTTCTAATGTATCCACATCAGAATGGATATATCTAACCCTGATCTGTATCCTGCTTAAATATTTGGTCAATTCCTCGGCCATGCGTTTGGTTAAGGTGGTTACCAGGGTACGTTCATCCTTATCAACTCGCTGTTGTATCTCTTCAATAAGGTCGTCTATTTGGTTCAAGCTTGGGCGCACTTCTATTTCAGGATCCAGAAGTCCCGTTGGTCGAATAACTTGTTCGATATAGATTCCATCTGTTTTTTGGAGTTCGTAATCTGCAGGTGTAGCACTCACATAGATCACCTGATTCTGTAAGGCTTCGAATTCCTCAAACTTTAAAGGACGATTGTCCATAGCAGCTGGCAGCCTGAACCCGTATTCTACTAAATTCTCTTTTCTGCTCCGGTCACCACCATACATAGCGTGAACTTGAGAAATAGTAACGTGACTCTCATCAACAACCATTAGGTAATCATCAGGAAAATAATCCAGAAGACAGAAAGGGCGCGTTCCAGGAGCCCTGCCATCAAGATATCTGGAATAGTTTTCAATTCCTGAGCAATAACCGAGTTCACGAATCATTTCAAGGTCGAATTCTGTTCGTTCTTTAAGGCGTTTTGCTTCGAGGTGTTTACTTATTTCCTTGAAATAATCGTATTGTTTGACCAGGTCTTCCTGGATTTCATGAATGGCATTCTGAAGTATTTCTGGAGATGTAACGAACATATTCGCTGGATAGATATTCAAGCGATCGTATTTTTCAATCACTTCATTGGTCTGGATATTAAAGGCTTCAATATCTTCAATTTCATCACCAAAAAAATGAATCCTAAATGCGTCATCGGCATAACTCGGAAAAATATCTACCGTATCTCCCTTTATCCTGAAATTACCATGATTGAATTCAACTTCGGTACGAGAATATAAGCTTTGTACCAACTGATGCAAAAGTTTTGTCCTCGAGATAACTTGGTCACGTTTTAGTGTAATTACGTTTTTTTGGAACTCGATAGGGTTTCCAATTCCGTAAAGACACGAAACTGAAGCCACCACAATAACATCACGACGGCCTGACAGGAGGGAAGATGTTGTACTTAAGCGCATCTTTTCGATCTCTTCATTTATCGAAAGGTCTTTTTCAATGTAAACTCCAGAAACAGGTATATAAGCTTCAGGTTGATAATAATCGTAATACGATACGAAATATTCTACGGCATTATTCGGAAAGAATTGCTTGAATTCAGAATATAATTGTGCCGCTAAGGTTTTATTATGTGCTAGAACCAAAGTCGGTCTTTGTATTTCAGCAATGACGTTAGCGACAGTAAAGGTCTTACCAGATCCTGTAACTCCAAGAAGAGTTTGGTATCGCTCTCCATTATCAATGCCTTGAGATAATTGCTTAATGGCTTCTGGTTGATCTCCCGTTGGACTGAAATCTGATTCAATTTTGAATTTCATTCAGTAAAATTACGGAAAATATACCCTAATTAATTTGAAGGGAACGTTAACGTTTTAGTGTGAAATGACCCTTGATTTCAAAGGAGATATTGTCTTTTCGGACATTTGCAACGAACCAGTAATCGCTTGATGGCATTTCCTTGCCGTTATAAAGACCATTCCACCCCAAGGATGTATGAGTCAAATAATGCAATTGTTTACCGTATCTATCGAAAATAGTAACTGTTGTGCCAGGTAATGTCTCAACACCAGTTATATGCCAAGTGTCAAAATAACCATCATTATTAGGTGTAAAGAATTTTGGAACATCTACAACCACGATCTCTTTTATAACTTCTGTACATCCGTTCAAGTCTATCACTGTAACTGTGTGGTATCCTAAAGACACATATTCGAACACGTTGGATGTTTGTGGTTCTCCATCATCAAGGATATAGGCATAATTACCAATACCACTCACTGTAATTGTTACATTATTTGGATCTGAAAAATCTACGATCTCAACAACTTCAAAACTTGCTGGTTCAGATTGAATGACCTCAAAATCCTTGGAAGTCTGGCATCCAAACTGCGAAGTAACAGTTACTGAATAAGTTCCTACGTTATCTATTTCTATTTCTGGAGTAGATGCTCCAGTTGACCATGTATAAATGTCGTTGGCATTACCTGTGTCCGCACTTAATGTCAGTGGCAGTGCATCAAGACAGATTACTACCACATCATCTATATCAATAATAGGTAGCGGATGGACAATGGTCATGAACTGCGTGGTGTCATAGCAACCAGTGGCATTATTCTCGATTCTTACATAGATGATCTGTTCATCAAATGCTAGATAGTTTGTATCAATTGCATTGTCTCCAAGATCTGCAGATTCTTGATTCTCATGATACGTAACGGTGAACATGGATGGATTTTGACCATTTAATATAGTGTTGGTCTGCAACGACAGATCGAAATCCATGATCTCATCGTCATCATCATCACACAATTCCAGATTTTGAGGTGTATTAGCAATTGGGTTAGGATTGATCACAAGGTCAAATGGTTTTGTAATGAAACAACCCGTTTCAATATATTCAGCTCTTACGAAAAGCGTTGTCACAGGGTTTGCATATACATATCCTTCAGTGGTCAAAGCATTTTGATCAGTTATTGCATCTGTTTGATTTTCGAAATATGATACTCGTATTCCAGTAGTATCATCCATTAATTGAATAGTAATATCTTCAAATAGGATTCTGCTATCATCGGTCTCACAGAATATTACTTCATCCACTTCATTTAATGGAGGAGGAAGATTTACAATGAGATCGAGCGGAATATTTACATAACAATTGGAGATTGTATTGGTTACCCTAATGAAAACTGTTTGAGGATTACTTGTGTTATTGTAAGCTTCTGGATTTGCAATAGTGTTTACTTGGGCCTCAAGATCGTCTTCATTCTCGTAGTAAGTAACAACAATGTTATCTTGTCGAATGTTCAATACATCAAATTCTGAAATGGTAAGATCGAACGTCGATATGCCATCGTAATCTTCATCACAGACCTCCAAAGGCAATGAATTATTGGTTTCAGGGGCTTGAATAACATTCAGGCCGAATTCTGCAATCGTATAACAACTAGAACCATTTTCAACACGTGCATAGATTTGTTGAGGATTTTCAATATTCGTATACTCCAGGTCATCAATGGCATTTGCACCTGCATTGGCATTATTCAATGATGTATAGAATGTGATATTCAGGCTCTCAGAGACACCTTCATTGATCTCAGTAATTTTTTCATTCAAGTCGAATGTGTGTACTCCATCATTAGACGCATCATCACAGATAAACCAATCAAGAGGCGGATTGAAAACCGGTAATGGATCAACTACGATTGTAAACTCTCCTGTTGCAAAACAATCGGCGTCGGTATCATTCTCAATACGTACGAATATCGTTTGCGGACTTGAATTATTAATATATGATGCGTTCTTGTTAATCGCATTGATCCTGTTAAGAGCATCGGATTGAGATTCGTAATAACTAACGGTCATCGCACTTTGACCATTTAGAATTTCATTATCCTTCGTATTGAAAAGGAATTCTGCTTGTTGATCATCTTCTAATTCACAAATCTGGTAATTGCTAATTGCTGAAACCACCGGAACGGTATTCACGATAATTTCAATTGGTACAATTGTATAGCAACTGGTCACTGTACTTTCAACACGGGTATAAACGGTCTGTGTTGCTGTATTGAAATTGGACGAATCCAAGATCGGGTTTGTGTTAGATTCCGCATTAGATAAGGATGTAAAGAATCCAATATTCAAGTCAGTTGTATCCATAACGATTTCAGGAATCTTTGAGTCCAGGTCAACGATATACATGGCATCAAAATCGTCATCACAAATAATAATGTCAGACGGTTGGGAAACAGTTGGAGCAGGAATAATATTAAGTTGCATCTCTGCTACATCATGACAACCAGTTGAAAGGTCTGTAACACGAGCATAGAATATCTCCGGATTACTCACATTGGTATAGAAATTAGGATGAGAATTCGCACCATTTTCTGCATCTGCTTCGGTAGCGTGATAAGAAACTGTATAATTGAATATACCGTTGCTAACCAAATCATCATAGTTCGATAAGTCAATGCTTGTAAATCCGTCATCATCAGTATCACATAGGTCAGTGGCTACAACATCAGGCAGGAGTAATGGAGGATTGACATTCAGTACGATTTCTGCTTGATCCGCACAATCGTCATAGGTAAGCTCTATGTATAATGTCTGGGGATTTGTTGTATTGTAAAATGGTTGTGTCTCGTCTATTGGATTCGTTAGGTTTAGAAGGTCTGTCTCTGTTAGGTAAAATGTAACATCTGCATCTTCCAGTCCATTCAAGATTTCATCTTGCATTGCACTAAGATCAAAAGCTTCAATGCCATCAGCACTCTCATCATCACAAGCTTCATAATCACGAATGGATGTTGCAGTCCTTAGAATACTGACATGCAGTGTTATGGTTACAATAGCAGGACAACCAGTTGTGTTATCCTCAACTCTTACATAAATCGTCTGTACATTAGGATTGGTATTATTGAATTGACTCGGATCAGCAATAGGATTGGCACCAGTTTCGGCGTCATCATATGTCACATGATACGACACAGTTACATTGGTAAGACCAGCTGTAATATCTAATTCTGCTGATGTCAGATCGAATGCTGCATATTCATCTTCCTCGCAAGCATCAAGTACATATGCCACTGAATTCACTTCTGGTAGAGGATTAACTGTAACCGTAATCGATGTTGTATTTACACATCCAGTTGTAACATCAATTACTCGTACAAATAGATTTTCAGTTTGTGCCGAATTAATATAAGGTAATAGAATCGCGTTTGCACCAGTATTAGCATCTGCTAGTGTATGGTGGTATGAGACTTGTAGGTTTGGATTATTATTTGTTATTTCTGCATCAGCTTGAGATAGAAATATTTCAGTAAAGCCATCATTATCGGAATCATCACATACTTCCAATGGTGATGGATCTTGAATATTCGGAACTTGATTCACAATTAAATTGAAATTAGCGTAAGCTAAACATCCACTTGTTACATCTTCTATTCTAACAAAAATCTGTGTCGGATTCGATGTATTCTGTATCGGAGCGTTGATGGAGTTAACATTGTTCTGAGCATCTGCCTGTGAATAATGATATGAAATCTGGTAACTTGAAGGCGGCATGACACCGATAACCTCATTTGTCTTGGTCGATAGATCAAACCATTCTATACCATCTGCACTCTGGTCATCACATACCTCATAATCAGATATGTTTCCTGAAGCTTGTTCAGAACTAAGAGTAACAATAACAGAATCTTCTATGTCGCAAGTTGTACCGTTCAAAGGTATACTTACCACCAATCTATAATTGCCACTTTGATCGGCATTAATACTTGGTGCTGTTTCACCATTCAATAATGCACCATTGCGATACCATTGATATGTTGCTTGAGGATTCTGTATGTCTCCATTCAATACCACGTTCTCCGCACAAGTGGTTATATCGCCTCCAAGATCAACGGTGGCATTAAAACTATTTCCTTCAATGAAAACCGCCGAATCGTAATTTTCATCAGTTTGGTCTGCAATAATCAATTTAATGCTATATTCTACATTTGGAACTATGGTTGCAGTCGCCGTTAAAACTTGGGTTCTCCCATTATAATTTGTATCTCCAATATTGTATCCATCAAAATATTGCTCGTTCTCAGCAGCACAGAAGCCAACTACTTCGTCATGAATTGTACTCGTATTAACAGGAATGGTCGTTCCTGGAATTACAGCAATATTAGTATAAGCACCAGCGCTAGCTGCTGGACGAATCAAGAAAGCAAAGCCATCTGAATAATCGCATGGGAAATTCCCGAAGTACTCTTCAGAAGCTAAGATGTAGTTGAATTGTATTTGATTTGAAATAGAAATGAAATCGAATTCGATAGTAGTGGCATTCAAGGTATTCGTGATGCCTAATGCATTTTCAAGATCGGCATCTGTTCCCCAGTTGGTTTCACCTTCATTAAGTACGTTTGCATTTGTTGTATTTCCAGAGGAGTTGGCATCACCAGTAGTAATAACAATTCCATTCTCAAAAGGAAAGTTAGAATTGCCTCTTTCAAAATAGCCATAACTTGATAATCCGTTGATGCTACCATTTATTGGTGAAGAGATATTAGAAGTTTCAACACATCCTTGAACAAGATTGTTTTCGATCAGTTGTTGGACACCAACTGTATTGTCAACTGAAATTTGTTGAGCAGACGAGTTATGTATGGCGCCTAAAAGGAGGCCAAAAAGTAAACAGCAAACTTTTTTGTACATAAGTAGGTTTCTTGGGGACTTCTAAACGGCTTGGGGACAATTTGGAAGTAATTACTTATTCATTACGGCTCGAAAATATACTAAAGGAAGGTAAAATGCAATATTTTTCGATGAACTGCATGATTTTGAAATAATTACTTATTCAAATATACCCATCCCTTTAGAGGTCTGAAGTCTGGATCATTTAGGTTCAATACATAAAAATACGTGCCTACTGGCAATGATTTACCTTTATTATTTAACCCTTTATTCGCAGTGCCGTTCCAATCCGGAATACTATTGTTTCCATGATATATGAGGGTTCCGTAGCGATTGTAGATGAATAATTCGTAGTTTTCAAAGATGTCCCTTAATCCATCTATGAAGAATGAATCATTAATACCATCATCATTTGGTGAAAAGCCTTCAGGAACCCTCGGTGGACAATTTTCAACCAATAACTCAAAAACTGCTGTTTCAAAGCACAAATTGTTGGAAATTCTTACAAATATATCTTGAGGTGAAGATATATTCTCATAATTCATGGGGAAATTTATTGGATCAAGGCCCAATTCTGCGTCTTCTTCAGATAAATAAAAGGTGATAGTTTCTGGTTCCGACTGAATATTGACATATTGTTCGGTTAGATCGAATATTGTAGAATTAAATCCTTCATCGCATGATATCAATCTAGGAAGACTTCTAATCGGGGGAATTAATTGGAGTTCAATGTTTTCTGAAATCATGTTATTGATTTCATTGATTTCTGCAACTATTCCATTACCTGACCCGTCGTCATCGACAATTATTTCTAGAATAAATGGGTTATTGATATCTTCCGGGATTTCAAGGGATATGCTTGCTGATTCTGATCCACCTATCTCAATCTCAGTTGAAGTCAAGCTTTGACCGATCAATATAGAATCTGCATAAAACGCTATTGGTGTATTTGCTGGCAATGCTGCCGTGCTATTTGTATTGCTTATCATGTAATCAATTG